>JAAYAO010000192.1 GCA_012719335.1 Propionibacterium sp.
CGGTACGAGGAAGGGCTGCAGATTCTGGCCGCCGGCAACTGCGGCGAACCGCAGGGTGACCCCTCCCCCAGCCCCGGGGCGTCCGACTCGCCGCAACCGAGCCCCTCGGGCGATCCCACCGACGACCCGTCCGGTGACCCGACCGACGACCCGTCCGGCGACCCCACCGACGATCCCTCCGGCGACCCGACCAGCGGGCCGTCCGGCGACCCCACCGACGGCCCCTCCGGTGAGCCGACCAGCGGGCCGTCCGGTGACCCGACCGAGGGGCCCGGCGATGAGGGGGGCGACGAGGGCGAGGAGTCCGGGCAGTCGGAGGAGGAGCGCCGCCGCGAGGAGGCCGAGCGCAAGCAGGAGCAGCAGCAGCGGATGGAGGAGAAGGCCGAGGACCAACGCAACCAGGCCGAGCGCAAGGAGGGCGACGAGGACGAGGGCGACGACGAAACCGACGAACCCCCCTCCGAACCCCAGGACCCGGCCGGCTCCGAGCAACGCCAACAGCAGTTGGAGAAGCAGTCCGAACAGGCCCAGCAGGAGCAACAGGCCGGACGCGACCGGGAGGGCCGTCCCGACCAGCGCAGCGACCGACCCTGGTGACGGTGGGCGATCCGTTCGCCGCCGCCGTCGGGCGTTAGGATTCGTACACACCGACGAAGGACTCACATGCGCTGGAATCCACCACCCAACTGGCCCGCTCCGCCCCCCGGATGGGAGCCGCCGTCCGGCTGGCAACCCGATCCGTCCTGGGGGCCGCCGCCCCCGGGGTGGCAGTTGTGGGTCGACGACGCTCCGCAGCATTCGGCCTCCGCACCGGAGTACCAGGGCCCCTATCAGAGCCAGCCGTTCCCCGACCAGCAGTCGGGCGGGCCGCAGTACTCGGCACAGCCCGGTGGGCCGGGGATGTACTCCGGCCAGCCCGGGGACACCGGCACCTACTCCGGTCAGCCCACTGGACCCGGCATGTACTCGGGGCAACAGCCCGGCGGGCCCGGCATGCAGTATCCCGGTCAACCCGGCGAATACCAGGGTGGTGAGGCACCGGCGAAGAAGAAGCCGATGGTCGCGATCATCGCGGTGGTGGCCGCGATCGTGCTGATCGGCGGCATCGTGGCCGGGGTTCTGCTGCTCGGGGACGACGACGAGCCCACCACCGGCACCACCCCGGCCCCCACGGTGACCGACCCCGAGCCCACCGACGTGCCCGACCCGGCCTCCGCCGAACCGGAACCGGCTCCGACCACCGAACCCGCCGAGCCGACCGATCCCGAAACCTCCGCCCCGCCCGAGGGCCCCACCGGTGAAGGCAGCATCGGCGAGGGCGTGCACGAGGTCGGCACCGACGTCCAGCCCGGCACCTACCGATCCAGCGAGGATGCCGAAGCTACCGACTACTGCTACTGGGCGCGGCTGTCGGCCCTGGACGACGAGTTCGAGTCGATCATCGCCAACGGCAGCCGGGCACCGGCGATCGTGACCATCGCCGAGAGCGATGTCGGCTTCGAGGTGAACGGGTGCGGCGAGTTCGTGCCCGTCGCCGAGACCTACCCCGACGCCCCGGCCACCAGCTTCGGTGAGGGCGTGTACGAGGTCGGCAAGCACATCGAACCCGGTACCTACAAGGCCGCCGGGGCCGAGGACATGAGCACCTGTTACTGGGCCCGGTTGTCCGGCTTCGGTGGGGTGGGCATCGATGACGTGATCGACAACGACATGGGCAACGACACCGTCGTGATCGAGGAGGGTGACGTCGGCTTCGAGAACGGCCGCTGCGGCACCTGGACGAAGCAGTAGCCACTACCGTCGGCAGCACGAAAGGGCGGGCAGCGAGGGAAAACCTCGTTGCCCGCCCTTCGTGTGTTCAGCAGGTACCGCCTCAGCGCTTGATCAGCGGTGAACCGACGCCGGCGGCCTTGTCACCTTCGTTGAAGAAGTCCTCGTGGAAGATGTCACGGGGGAACAACCTGCGACTCATCAACGACTTGAGCGTGCCCTCGACCATCGCCGGCGACCCACAGATGTAGGCCTGGTAGCCACCGAGACGTTCGAAGTCCTCCTCCATCACCGATGAGACGTAGCCCGTCCGCAGCCCCTCACCCTCGCCGGTGTCGACGCAGGGGTTGAAGGTGAACTGATCGGGGTACTCCTCCTCCAGTTCGCGGAACAGGTCCAGGTCGTAGAGGTAATCCGGGGCGCGCGCCCCGGCGTACAGGGTGATGTGCCCCTCGTACTCCTCGTTGAGCAGCGCGTGCTTGATCATCGCGGCCAGCGGCTCCAACCCGGTGCCACCACCGAGCATCACCACCGGCTTCTCCTCCCAGGTGCGCAGCACGAACCGGCCGTAGGGGCCGGCCATCTGCACCCGGTCACCCTCCTTGGCGTCGGCGAAGAGCCAACCCTCGGTGCCGATGCCGCCGGGAACCAACGCGACATGGAATTCCAGTTCGTCGGTCTGGGTGGGAGGTGAGGCGATCGACCAGGTGCGATCGATGCCCTCGTGTCCCGGAATCCGGAAGCGCATGTACTGCCCGGCGTTGAAACCGATCTCGCCGTCCAGCTTCACCACCAGCCGCTTGATGCCGGTGGCGATGTCCTCGAGGGTGACGATCGTCCCCTCGAAGTCCTGCACCGGGAACATCTCCAGCTCGTCGTCCACCTCGATGTCGGCCTCGATCGTGACGTCCGACTGCGGCAGGGCGCAGCAGGTGAGGGTCTTGCCCTCGTCACGCTCGAAGTCCATCAGGGCGAAGCTGGACGACGCGCCGTGGTCGACGTCACCGTCGAGCACGTCCACCTTGCAGGTGGCGCAGGTGCCGTGGGTGCAGGAGTGCGGCAGCCAGACCCCGGCCCGCAGGCAGGCGTCCAGAATCGGCTGGTCCTCCGCACACTGCACCTCACGGCCCAGCGGTTCGACGGTGACCGTGTAGGTCTCTGCCATCAGGTCACGCCCCGATCAGCGAGATGGTGTGCTTGTGCTGAACTCCGTTCTCGGCCAAGGACTTCTCCGGGTCGGGGGTGAAGTCCTCATCGACGAGCTGCCAGGTGATCTCCTTGCCGGCGTCGAAGTCGGGATCGGAGGTGACGTAGGGCATCACCATGTTCTCCACGAAGTCCGACCACTTCATCGCCTTCGGAGCCCGGAACATCGCTGCCGAGCAGAAGAACATGCTGTCGCGACGCAACACGTTGACCAGGATGTCGTCGCCGTACAGCTCCTGGCGGGAGCGGGACGGGAACTCGTAGGTACCCAGCGACTTGATCATCGTGCGGCCTCCTTCGCGCCTGCGGCCATCGCCGCTTCCATTTCTTCGTGGCCGGCGACCGAGTCGTCGACCTGGTTGTGCCACTTCTGCCAGTTGCGGTGGTCGAGGTTGCCGACCATCTCGCCCGAGTCACCCTCGGTGTAGCCGTACCAGTTGAGGACGTCCGGGATGGTCGGGCCGCCGCAGGTGCCCTGGTAGATCTGGTGCACCGGCAGCCAGGCCTGGACGTACTTCTCCGGCTCGCGGTCGAAGATCCACTTGCAGTGGTCGGAGCAGAAGTTGTAGTGCTCACCCTTGTAGTCGCTGGAGCGCTGGCAGATCTTGTCGCCCTGGCCGTGCTCGACGAAGGCCATCGGAATCTGGCAGGTCTGGCACAACTGGGGCAGACCCGGGTAGAAGAACCGATTGCCCTCGGCGTGCATCTTCTCCAGCTTGTCCCACTTCGGGCGGTAGACCTCGTCGTAGCTGTTCGGGTAGGCCGCGGCGAGCCATTCCTGGTGCTGCTGGGTCGGGATGCTGGTGGTCAGGTTCGCGGCGTGGCAGAACTGGTAGAAGACGTTGTAGGTCAGGTGTGACACGTGGTCCTTCTCCCAGATCGCCTGATCGACACCGGCCGGCGGACGAATGCCGTAGTAGGCCAGGTCGGGGAACAGGCCGCCGAGCATCTGCTGCTCGAAGTA
>JAAYAO010000193.1 GCA_012719335.1 Propionibacterium sp.
ACGTGGGGAGACAACCGCTGCGCCTACTCAACCAACGTGGGGAGACAACCGCTGCGCCTACTCAACCAACGTGGGGAGACAACCGCTGCGCCTACTCAACCAACGTGGGGAGACAACCGCCGGGCCCTTCGTCCGTTGGTGAGCCCATTCCCTTGACTGAACCCACCACGCCTCCACCGTGACTCAAAACGCAAGCCTCAGCACCACCGAAGCCATAGTGGTCACGGTGATCGCCATTCTTGCGTTTTCGGTCACGACGACCGCCGGGTGATCGGGGGAAACCCGTCGGCTCAGCCGGCTTGCAGCCGTTGGTGGATGCGCCGGGTGGCCCGGGATCGGTTCTGGGTGAAGAAGTGCAGGCCGGGGGCTCCCCCGTCGAGCAATTCCCGGGACAGTTCGGTGCCGATGTCGACCCCCACCGAACGCACCGCCTCCGGGTCGTCGGCGACCGCCCGCAAGCGGCGCACCACCGCTTCGGGCAGGGCCGCCCCGGACAGTTCGGCGAACCGTTCGATCTGGGTGATCGTGGTCACCGGCATGATGCCGGGAATGATCGGGATGTCGCAGCCCAGCCCCCGCACCCGGTCGACCAGCTCGAAGTAGGTGTGCGCCTCGAAGAACAACTGGGTGATCGCGAAGGAGGCCCCCGCCTCGGCCTTGTCGACCAGGATCCGGGCGTCCAGATCGAGATCCATCTTGTCCGGATGCGGGTCGCAGAAGGCCGCCACCCCGACGCAGAAGTCACCCGCCGCGCGGATCAACCGCACCAGTTCGGTGGCATTGGCCAGCCCCTCGGGGTGCTGTTGCCAGGGGGCGGTCGGGCCACCGGGCGGGTCGCCGCGCACGGCCAGAACGTGGGTCAGCCCGGCAGCGGCATAGGCCGCCAGTACGTCGAGCAGTTGCTGCTTCGACTGGCTGACACAGGTCAGGTGCGCCATCACACGGTGTTGGGTGCGGGCCAGCTTCTCGGTGATCTCGATGGTGCGTTCCCGGGTCGACCCGCTCGCCCCGTAGGTCACCGACACGAAATCGGGTTCCACATCGGCCAACTCGTCCATGGTGCGAAACAGCAGCGCGGCCGCCTCGGCATCCTTCGGCGGGAAGAACTCGAAGGAGTACAGCGGACGGTCGGCGGTGGCCAGCAGATCGGCGATCGTGGCGGACGGGTCGAACATGGCGGCAACCCTAGGGGCTCCCGACCGGCCGGGCGGCCCGCGCCACCACGTGAACACCGTGGGCGCCGATGGGCGTGCGTCCCACCCCACACGGCCGATGGATAGGCTCCAGGGGTGGCCACCGAACTGCACCTCGACCCCAGTCAGCCCCTCTCCGCGAGCTTCCGCGACGCGGTGGGCACCGCGATCGACGACTTCATCGCCGAGCGCCGCCCCGAACTCGCCGCGATCGGCCCGGAGGTGGCCGCCCTGGCGGATCGGGCCGGCCAGTTCACCGCCGGCGGCAAGCGGGTGCGGCCGGCGTTCTGTGTCTGGGGGCACATCGCGGTGCGCGGGGTGCCCGAGGATCCGACCGGCCTGCTCTGGGCGGCGGCGAGCCTGGACGTGCTGCACGTCAGCGCGTTGATGCACGACGACGTGATGGACGCCTCCGACACCCGCCGCGGGGTGCCCGCCGCACACCGGCAGTTCGAAGCCGTGCACCGGGATTCGGGCTGGCTGGGTGAACCGGTCGTCTTCGGCCGGGCCGGGGCGATTCTGCTCGGTGACCTGTTGACGATGTGGTCGGTGCAGATGGTCGACCAGACCCCGATGCGCGGCGGGTTGAGTTTTCCCGACCTGGCCCGGGCACTGCCGTTTCTGGAGTTGATGCGCACCGAGGTGACCGCCGGGCAGTTCCTGGACATCGTCGCCCAGGCCCAGCCCTTCGGCGACCCGCACCGGGCGATGGACGAGGCGCACCGGGTGGTGGAGTACAAGACCGCCCGCTACACCGTGCAGCGCCCCCTGCAGTTCGGGGCCGCGCTGGGCGCCGCGGACGAGACCCAACTGGCCGCGCTGGCCGGGTACGGGTCACCGCTGGGTCGGGCCTTCCAGTTCCGCGATGACGTGATGGGCGTGTTCGGCGATGCCGAGGTGATCGGCAAACCGGCCGGCGACGACCTGCGCGAGGGCAAACGCACCCTGTTGTTGGCGCACGCCTTCGCCGGCACCACCGAGGCCGGGGCGCACCGGTTGACCGAGCTGATCGGCAACCCGGGCCTGGCCGGTTCCGAACTCGCCGAGGCTCGCGACATCATCGACTCCTCGGGGGCCCGTGAGCACGTCGAGCGGATGATCGAGGACTGCCTGAACGAGGCGATCACCGCCCTGGACGCGGCGGAGTTCACCGAGGTCGGACGCGAGGGGCTGATCGCCCTGGCCCGGGCCGCGGTCGACCGCAGCTACTGAGCAACCGTCCGACCGCCGGCCCCGACGGCCCGGCAGGGTTCAGCGGGCGTGGTTCCAGGCCCGGCTGAGGTAGTTGTTCATCGCCGGGTCACCGTCCCAGGCCGCGTCGATGCGTTCCCGGATCGCCCGGGCCGCGTCCTCCGGGCCCGCGGCATCACGGATCTCGGAGCCGACCACGATCCGTCGGGCGCCGGCGGCCAGCACCTCGTCGATGTCCTGCAGGCTGGTGCCGCCGGTGGCGAACCAGGGCTTGGTCTCCCCCGCCCCCGGTGGGGCGATCTCGGCCATCGTGCGCACCAGGGCCGGGTCCGTGGCGGTCGGGTGCTCGGGGCCGACGGTGATGAAGTCGACCAGCTCGTCGGCGACCGCGGCCCGGGCCTGCTGTTCGGTGTGCGCGCCGCGCCCCACCAGGGCCCACTTGTGCAGAATCTTCTTCGCCTCGGCCGGTGGGGTGTCGTTCTCGTCCAGATGCAGTAGGTCGGCGGTGAATGCCTCGGCCAACCCCGGATCGTCCTGCACCACGACCAACCCCTGGGTCTGGTAGCTCAGGGTGCGCAACAGGGCCAGTTGTTCGATCGCCTCGACCCGGTTCAGGGTTTCGTCACGGAACCCGATCACATCGACCCCGGCGCGGAAGGCGGCATCCACGAAGGGGCCCAGATCATCGGAGGCCACCCGGGCATCGGTGATCAGGTAGAGCTTGGCGCCGTACAGCCGCTGGCGCAATCCGAACAGAACGGTCATGGCCGCAACCTTACTGTTGGGCACCGACAGTTCGGAACACCCGAGTTCGACGCCACGCCGACCCGGAGCCACCCGGAATCACCAAAGCCTCCCTACACTCGTCAGCAGGCCAACACGGCCCCCTTCCCCAGACCGTGTATGGAGCAGATTCGTGACGATGACCAGCATGCGCGACCCCTTGGTCGGCCATGCCCTGGAGGGTCGCTACGAGATCACCGATCGACTCGCCCGCGGTGGCATGGCCACCGTGTACCGGGCCCACGACAACCGGCTGGGCCGGATCGTCGCGGTCAAGGTGATGCACGAAGGCCTCGGTGACGATCAGGATTTCGGCCGCAAGTTCGACCGTGAAGCCAGGGCAGCCGCCCGCCTCTCCCACCCCAACGTGGTGTCGGTGTTCGACCAGGGCCGCGACCACGGCCGTCCCTACATCGTGATGGAGTACGTCCCGGGCAGCACCCTGCGGTCGGTGATCGTGCGCGACGCGCCCCTGGAGGCAACCCGCGCCCTCGACATCATCGAACCGGTGCTGGCCGCCCTGGCCGCCGCCCACGAGGCCGGCCTGGTGCACCGCGACGTGAAGCCGGAGAACGTGCTGATCTCCGACCGCGGCCAATTGAAGGTCGCCGACTTCGGGCTGGCCAAGGCGATCAGCGGCCAGTCGGCCACCGCCACCCAGGGCCTGCTGATCGGCACCGTGTCGTACCTGCCCCCGGAGCTGGTCACCATCGGCAAGGCCGACACCCGCTCGGATGTGTACAGCGCCGGCGTGGTGTTGTGGGAGATGCTCACCGGCCGCAAACCGCACACCGGTGACACCCCGATCCAGGTCGCCTACGCCCACGTGCACAACGACATTCCACGGGTCTCGGAGTTCCTGCCCGGCAGCGAGCGGGCCCTGTTCCCCGATTACCTGGACGCCCTGGTCGCCGGCGCGGTGCAACGCGACCCGGCCCGGCGTCCGGTCGATGCGGCCCACTTCCTGAGCCAGGTGCGGCTGGCCCGCACCGCGTTGGCCGAAGGGGTGACCAGCAGCCCGGCCCTGGTGGCGAAGTTCAGCACCGAGGTCGACACCGAACTGGTCGACCACGACCCCGACCACGTCGAAACCCACCGCTTCGGCGACCCCGACGCGGACGAGCAAACCTCGAACCCGCATCGGTCGGGCCCGTCGGCCTCGACCGGCGGCGCGACCGCGGTGCGGACCGACACCGGTACCGGCACGACTCCCGACGAGGCGGCACCGGTGGCCGCCGGCGCCCGCACCGCCCCGTCCCCCGACGAACCCGACGTGGAGTTCACCCCCACCGATCTGCGACCGGTACCGGCCCGGGTGTACCGACGTCGCCGGTGGATGTTGCTGGTGGTGCTGTTGCTGGTGCTCGGCCTGGTCGGCGGTCTCGGCGGCTGGTGGCTGCTGGCCGGCCGGTGGACCGAAACCCCGGCCCTGTCCGGGCTGACCCGCGACGACGCGGTCTCCGCCGCGACCGCGGCGCACCTGGAGGTGACCTTCGACGAGGCCTATTCCGAAACCGTCGCCGCCGGGCGGGTGATCGACACCGACCCGGCCGCCGGGGAGCGGGTCACCCGCGGCACCTCGATGGAGGTGGCCCTGTCACTGGGCCCGGAACGTTTCGAGGTGCCGACCCTCACCGGGCTGACCACCGAGGAGGCGACCGAGGCACTGCGCGAGGTCAACCTGGTGGTCGGGGAACAGACCGAGGTGTGGCACGAGGAGGTCGCCGCCGGCGTGGTGCTGGAGGCCTCGTTGGAGCCCGGCAGCCAAGCGAAACGAGGCGACGCGGTCGACCTGACCGTCTCCAAGGGCCGGGAACCGATCGCGGTGCCCGAGGTGGCCGGAAAGTCGAACGCCGACGCGAAGGCCGCGATCGAGAAGGCCGGGTTGACCGTCGAGGTGAAGGAGGCCCACTCCGCCTCGGTGGCCAAGGGTGTGGTGATCAGCCAGGATCCGGCCGAGGGCACCCTGCACCGGGGCGACACGGTGACCATCACGGTGTCCAAGGGGCCGGTAATGGTCGAGGTGCCCAATGTGAAGTCGATGGGTGTCCAGGCCGCCACCAAGGTGTTGCAGGACAAGGGCTTCAAGGTGACCACCAAACCGGTGGAGGAGAACTACCTGGGCCTGGGCTACGTGTCCTACACCAACCCGGGCATCGGCACCGCCGCCCCACAGGGCTCCACCATCACCCTGTTCCTGGTCTGATTCCGGACGGGCCCCGCTGTTGCCCCGTCCGGGCATTACCGTGACGCCATGCATCGAGGAGACCGCTGATGGAAGCAGTGCTGGTCCTCGTGGTGATCGCGGTGGCGTTGTTGGTCATCGCCCCGCTCGCCTTCCTCGGCGTCCGGGCCGGGCTGCGTCGCCGGTACATCGCCTCGCTGACCGCCCGCGGCTGGACCTTCGTCGACGACCCGTCGATGTGGGAGGTGGCGATGCTGCACTGCCCACCCTTCGGCCGGCAGTTCGACCGGGCCGCCGACGAGTTGACCCGCGGTCGCTCCGAGGACGGCTACTGGTTCCAGGCCTTCGACTACCACACCACCGAGTTCGACAACCGGGTGCTGACCGTCCGGCTGGCGCGGGCCCTGCCCGAGTTGTACGTGTTGGCGGGCGCGCGGCCCCGTCCCGGGGTGCGGGCACCGGCGGTGTCGGGATTCGCTCCCCTGTTGGTCAACTCCCCCGATCAGCGGTACGCCCGGGCGGTACTCACCCCGGCGGTGCTCGGGGCGATCCGCGCCTACGGCAGGCTGCACCCGCTCGACCTGAGCATCGACGGCAACCACCTGGTCGCGGTCGGCGCGACCACCGATGCCGACATCCTGGCCCGCTCGGCCGAGGCGCTCACCGCGGTGGCCCGGGCGATCGACTCCCGGGTGTTCAGCGAGTGGGGTGCACCCGACCCCGATCGCGGCGTGACCTTTCACGGCCGTCCGGACTGGACCTACATCGGGGTGCACGACGCCCTGTTGCAGACGGTGCCGGTCACCGGCGGCGGGCAGCGGCACCGCACCGAGGAGACGGTGACCAGTACCAACAACGGCCTGCCGTTCATGGCCTTCCGGCATCACTGGGAAACCACCCACACCACGACCAGCACCAACAGCCAGGGCCAGGTCCAAACCCACACCCACACCCAGTATCACGTCGAACACCTGATGGAGTTCGCGCTGCCCTTCCGCAGCCCGCCGCTGGCGGTGTCCTACGACCACAACCGGTTCATCGCCGGCTGGACCAGGGGGTTGCGCGAGATCGACTTCGAGAGCGCCGATTTCAACCGACTGTTCGACATCCGATGTGTCTCCACCAAGTTCGCCTACGACGTCATGCACCCCCGGCAGTTGGAGTATCTGGCCCGCACCCAACCCCCGCCCTTCGTCTGGGGGGACAGCCGGGCGCT
>JAAYAO010000194.1 GCA_012719335.1 Propionibacterium sp.
CCTCCGCAGGGAGCGTGCCCGGGGCGAGATCCTGGACACGGTGGCGAACACGGCCGTGGATGCCCTCCGCACCATGCTGGAGGCGGCCCCGGACGAGCAGGGGCTCCCGGAGCGGTTCGGCCTGGTCACCCTGCACCGGTTCGAGCTCGTCACCGACTCCAAGGCGTTCCGCGAGATCCTCCAGGCACTGTCGGGCTGCGCGACGGCCGAGCAGCCGCTGCTGATGGTCGCCGGCCAGGCCGAACGGGCCAAGATCGAGGAACTCGGCCTGGGAGCCCTGTTCGGCGAGCACTTCCGGCTGATGCCCAAGCGTCCCTACGCCCAGTTCCTGCCGCTGGTGAAGGCGGCCAGCTTCGTCGTCACCGACTCGGGCGGTCTCCAGCAGGAGTGCGCCGTCCTGGGCAAGCCGTGCGCCGTGCACCGCGAGCGCACCGAGTCCCACCAGGGGTTGGGCGAGAACGTGCTGCTCACGAAGCTCGACACCGGGGCGGTGAAGCGCTTCATCGCCGACTGGGAGTCCTACCGGCACCCCTCGACCCTCCACGTGCACCACCCCTCGCAGCGGGTGGCGGACAGTCTCGCGTCAGCGCTGAAGGGATAGAGTTCCTGCTTACGCGAGAGTGAGGACCGGACGTGGCTCGAATCGTTCCCAGTGCAGATGTGGCGGACTCCGCACGGATCGGGGAGGGGTCGTCGATCTGGCATCTCGCCCAGGTCCGCGAGGACGCGGTGCTCGGCGAGAACTGTGTGGTCGGGCGGGGTGCCTATGTGGGCACCGGTGTGGTCATGGGTGACAACTGCAAGCTGCAGAACTATGCGCTGGTCTACGAGCCGGCGCGGCTGGAGAACGGTGTGTTCGTGGGCCCGGCCGCGGTGTTCACCAACGACCACTACCGGCGTGCGATCGAGCCGGACGGCCGGGTCAAGCGGGCCGATGACTGGGAGCCGGTCGGCGTGACGTGCCTGGAGGGGTCGGCGATCGGTGCGCGGGCGGTGTGCGTGGCGCCGGTCACGATCGGACGGTGGGCGATGGTGGCCGCCGGGGCCGTGGTGATCAAGGACGTGCCCGACTTCGCGTTGGTGGTGGGTGTGCCCGCCCGACGGGTGGGCTGGGTGGGGCGCCGTGGTGTCCCGTTGGAGGCTTCCGAGGAGAAGGGCCACTGGGTGTGCCCGGCCTCGGGTGACCGGTTCGTCGAGGACGGGCCGGATCGACTGACAGAACTGGAAGGCGACTGATGAACAACCCGGGTGACTTCATTCCCCCTGCGAAGCCCCTGATCGGCGACGAGGAGCGCGAGGCGGTCGACCGCGTGCTGCGTTCGGGCATGTTGGCGCAGGGTCCGGAGGTGAAGGCCTTCGAGGAGGAGTTCGCCGAGCACTTCGGCCTGGGTCGTGCGTGCGTGGCGGTGAACTCGGGGACGTCGGGGCTGCACCTGGGCCTGCTGTCGAGCGGGATCGGTGCGGGTGACGAGGTCATCGTGCCGTCGTTCACGTTCGCGGCGACGGCGAACTCGGTCGCGTTGACG
>JAAYAO010000195.1 GCA_012719335.1 Propionibacterium sp.
CGCCATCCCGGCGATGAAGGCCCGCACCCCCATCGACTTGCCCGATTGCGGGCCGCCGACGATCGCCACGTTGCCGCCGGCGCCCGACACGTCCACCCACATCGGGTCACGACGCTGCTGACGGGGCCGGTCGACCAGCGCCACCGGGGCCTGCAGGCTGCCGTGTGCCCGGGGGTTCGCCACGGTCAGGCCACGACCCTCGATCACCTGCAGTTCGCCGCCGATGAGTTGATCCATGGTGGGCGGGTCGTCCAACGGGGGCAGCCAGACCTGGTGGGCCGGCCAGCCCTTGCCGCGGAGCCGGTCGACCACGATGTCGAGCAGGGTTTCCTCCTCCTGCTCCTCATCGGCCGGTTCCGGTTCGGGTTCGCGCTCGACGACCGGCTCGACACTGATCGGTTCGGGCTCGGGTTCGGGCGGCTCCACCGGGGCGACGTATTCCGGGACGAACTCCAGCACCGGCGGCACCCAGGCATCGCTGGACATCAGGGCGCCGGGTTCTCCGTACCCGCTGGGCCCGGACGATTCCTGCGAGGAGCCGCGCCAGGGCCCGGAGACGTAGGCGGCCTTGAACCGCACCATCGACTGTTCGTACTTCAGGTAACCGTTGCCGGGGGCCGAGGGCAGCTCGTAGGCATCCGGTACCCCCAGCACGATCCGCGACTCGGCCGGCGAGAAGGTGCGCAGACCGATCCGGTACGACAGGTAGGTGTCCAGACCGCGCAGCTTGGATTCTTCCAGCCGCTGGGTGGCGAGCATCTGGTGCACGCCCAGGGATCGGCCGACCCGGCCGATCATCATGAAGGTGTCGAGGAACTCGGGGCGGGCGGTGAGCATCTCGGAGAACTCGTCGACCACGATGAACAGGCTCGGCATCGGCGGCAGGTCGGCGCCCTCACGGCGGGCCTCGTCGTAATCCTCACGGTTCTTGAAGTTGCCCGAGGAGGCCAGCACCTCCTGGCGGCGGGCCATTTCGCCCTCGATCGCGTCCTGCATCCGGTCGACCAGGGTCAGTTCGCCCTCGAGGTTGGTGATCACCGCGCTGACGTGCGGCAGTTCGTCCAGCCCGAGGAAGGTCGCGCCACCCTTGAAGTCGACCAGGACGAAGTTGAGCTGGTCGGGTGGGTGGGACATCGCCAGACCGAGGACGTGGGTGCGCAGGAACTCCGATTTACCCGAACCGGTCGCGCCGATGCACAACCCGTGCGGGCCCCAGCCGCCGAGGGCGGCCTCCTTGATGTCCAGTTCGACCGGACGACCGTCCTCGCCGTTGCCGATCGGCACCCGCAGCCGCTGGTGCACCGGACGCAGTTTCCAGGCCTGTCGCACATCGATGGTCAACGGGTCACCGACCCCGACCTGGGCCGGGTAGTCCTTGGGTGGCTCGAAGACCACTTCCTCACCGTCGGAGTCGTCGTCCTCGGCGACCGCGGTGGTCGGCATCCGGTAGGGCGCCAGCCCGCGGGCGAGCATCTCGGCCATCACCATCGGCAACTGGTCGGGTTTGCCCAGCGGGGTGCTGGCCACCTGCACCGACTGCTGCCGCCGGTGCAAGGTCAGGTTCTCGGGGTGTACGTCCAGCACCGCGACCCCGGCCTCGATGCGCTTGGGGCGCTCCCGCAGCCGGGTCACCTCGATGGTGGTGACGTGCGTGCCGGGGGTGGCCAGCGAATCGGCCGACACCCCGGGTGCCCCGTCCACCACCACCACGATCTGGGACGGCACGTGGTCGAGTTGGCTGGTCAACCCCTCGGTGACCTGGGACAACTGGGTGGCGTCGGTGGCGAACATCCGGGTGGCACCGACCCCGTCGGTGCGGCTGGGGTGCTGCAGGTGCGGCAACCATTTGACCCACTGCCAGGCGTCGGCGACGTCCGGGGCGGCGCAGACCACCACGGCCAGGTCGGTGGGGGCGTGCCAGGCCACCGATTGGGCGACCATCGCGTAGGCCAGCCGGCGTTCGGCCTCGACATCACCGACCAGTTGGACGTAGTTGAACCCCTTCAGGCTGAGCGCCAGCGGCACCCCGGGCACGGTGCGGTGGGTGCGCATGAACCGGCGCAGGGCCCCGGTGGTGAGCGGTTCGAGGTCCTCGATCGGTTTCGATTCGGGCGGGGTGATGCGTTGGGCGAACTGTTGCGGGCCGACCGAGATCCGCACCGAGGCGAAGTCGTCGGCGTCGGTGCGCCGCTCCCACATCCGGCGGTGGCCGGCCAGTGACCACAGGTCCTGCGGGGCGGGGTGGCGCCACAGGGTGGCCTTGCGCTGGGCCTCGGCGGTGGCCCGCACCTTCTTGCGGGTTTGGCCCAGGTAGCGGAAGTAGTCGCGACGGGCGCCGTCGAGTTGTTGGGCCTGGTCGTCGTTGCCGCGGCCGGTCTGGGAGAGCATCATGCCGAGCATCGAGATGCCGTACATGCCGCCCATCACCCCGCGCAGCACATTGCCGCCGCCGGCGCCGCTCATCATCATCATCGCCATCGCACCGGCGCCGGCCACCATCGGCAGCATCCGCAGAATGGCGCCGAAATTGCGTCCGGTGACCGGGGGCGGCACCTCGGGTGGGGACTCCAACAACAGGTCGCCGCGCGGGTGCGGCGGCGGCTGGGCCCGCTTGGGCCGGTTGAAGGTGATCACTCCCACGAGGGACATGAAACCAGAGTGCTGGCCCAGAGGTCGGTACGCTTCAGCACTGTGAGCACAACCACTGGTGAGGATCTGGCCCGGGTGACGGTGATTTCGCCCACGCGGCGAATCGACCTCGCCCTGCCCGGCGGCACCACCCTGGGCGAGTTGTTGCCCAACATCATCCGGTTCTCCGGTTACGAGAGCGGCACCGCCAACGAGGCGGTGCACACCTGGGTGTTGCAGCGCTTCGGTGAGGATCCGCTCGATCCGACCAAACTGGTTTCGTCGCTGAACATTCGCGACGGGGAGACCCTGCACCTGCGCCAGCGCGACGCGTCGATGCCCGATGCGGCCTTCGACGATGTGGTGGACGCGGTGGCGACCGCCACCACCACCCAGCCGGCCTGGCAGCCACGGCACAGCCGCCGGGTGGCGTTGCTGGTGCTGGCCGCGTTGGTGGTGGGTATTCCGGCGCTGCTGTTGTTGAGCCTGCCGTCGCTGGCCTCGGCGGTGATCGCGCTGACCGTGTCGGTGGGTCTGGGCATCACCGCGATTCTGCTGTCGCGGGCCTTCGACAAGGCCCAGGTCGCCGCGGCGATGGCCTGGATGGCGGTGGCGCTGGCCGGGCTGGGTGGGTTCTTCCTGTTACCCGCGGCGCTGCCGATCGCCCTGCTCACCGCGGCGGCGGTGGTGTTGGTGGTGGCCGGGGCGATGGCCCTGGGTGCCCAGGTGCACACCTATCAATTCATGGCGGTCGCGGTGACCGCCCTGGTGTTCGTGGTGGTCACGATGATCATCGTGCTGACCACCGGCAAGGCCGTGGCGGTGTCGGCGGTCGGGTTGGTGTTGGTGCTGGCGGTCACCCCGCTGTTGCCGTCACTGTGTTTCGCCCTGGCCCAGGTGGCGATGCCGAACCTGCCGACCACCAGCGAACAGTTGATGGCCGATGACGAACCGGTGCAGGCCGACATCGTGGTGCGGGCGGTGACCGCCGACAAGTTGCTCAGCGCGCTGCTGTTGGCCACCGCGATCGTGTCGGTGGTGCTGGCGATTCCGGTGATTCTGGACGGGCACTGGTCGAACCTGGCGCTGACCGGGGCGGCCGGCCTGGCCCTGATGCTGCGCGCCCGCGCCTTCGTCGGGTTGTCCCAGCGGCTGTCGCTGCTGATCGCCGGCATTCTGATCAGCTTCGCCACCCTGGGGTACTGGGCCTGGACCAGCGAACCGTCCATCACCCGCACCGCCATCGCCACCGGCATTCTGGTGTTGGCCGCGATGCTGCTCGGGGTGTACGCAGCCTCGATGTACAACGTCATCGTCAGCCCGCAATGGGGCCGTTTCGGCGACATCTTCGAATGGCTCGCCCTGCTGGCGATGGTGCCCTTGCTGTTGCAGGTGCTGAACCTCTACATGTGGGCCTACGGCCTCAGCGGCTGATCAGATTCCTCCACCGGGCCACGAGCGCGGCGTCCACGCGGGCCCGGAAGGAGCCGCCCGGACGGGCCGGTGAGCCGATGTGAAGGCACGGACGTCGGCCGCCACCAACCCCGGTAGGTGTTCCGGGCGCAACCCATCACCGGTCATGATCAACCGCGCCATCTCCGGGTCACCCGCCCGGCGGCGCAGGGCGTCGAGCCCCGCGGTCACGCCGTGCGCCGAACCGGCGGTCAGCACCTGGCTGAGGCCGGGCAACGTGCGCACATCCCGCCAGGCCCGTCCGGGGCCCCACGGGGAGGCGGATGTCACCGGCACGGCTCACCCGCCGAACAACAGTTGGTACTCGGTCTGGGTGGGTGGCAGCGCCAACCGCAGCAACCGGCGGGGGGTGGCCAGCGCGACCTCCGAGTCGGACAGGTCGGTGACGGTGCGCAACTGGGCCTGGTTCAACGCGTAGGCCCGGCGCAGATTGTCCGAGGTGCGGCCGTCGACCGGTGACACCAGCGCCAGGTCACAGGAGCGCAGCGCGAACACCGACCCCGATTGGGCCGCGTCGACGCAGGTGAGCATCGCCTGCCAGGGGCCGAGTTGTTCCTGCACGCCGTCGTACCAGTCGGCGTCGTCCACGATCAGCGACGGCCGATAGGGCCGCCCGGCGCCGGGGGCGACCGAATCCTTGCCGAGCAGTTCGGCGGTGCCACCGCAGGCGGTGATCCGGTCGACCAGGCTCTGCCAGGACGCCGGGTCGTTGGCGAAGATCGACACGTGCGCACCCAGCGAGATCGCCCGGAAGGTGAGCAGCCAGGTGACGTACTGCGGCACCGCGAGCAGCACCCGGGTCGGTTGGGAGCGGAACAGCCGCACCGTCACCGGCCCCTTGTTGCCCTCCCCGAGCACCATTCCGGACGGACCGGTGCGCACCACCGGGTTGTCCACCGGAGCCGCCGCCGGCAGCACCCACTCGGTATCGGTCGCGGGGGTGTCCCCGGTCTGCTCGGGCAGGTCCCACCCGCTGAAGTCCTGGGTCATGCCACCGCTCCTCGACCCAGCGGCACCGTGGCCAGCATGGTCGGCACCTGGACGCCCCCGGCCGGGCCGAACCTGACCTCACCGGCCATCACCGCGGTGACGTGGTCGACCGCGGGCCCGGCGGTGGCCTCGTTCGGGGTGACCAGCCGGATGCCCCCGGTGGCCGGGTGTTTCGGTGACAGGGTGTAGGACGTGATCGCGAACAGCACCGGTGCCGAGGCGACCGCCTGCAGCAATCGGCCGTAGCCCAGGGATGCGCTCGCCCCCCAGCCGGTGATCACCCGGCCGGTGTGCAGCAGGCCGTCGCAGGTCCAGTGCTGCCAGTCCTCCCGGGACCGTTCGGCGTAGGCGTCCGGCCCCGATCCGGAGGTCAGCGCCAGCACCTCGTAGATCTCCACCGGGTTCAGCGCCCGGGTTTCGATGCCCTGACGTTTCAGCACCGTCTGCACCCGATGCAGCCCGAACCGCAGGGTGGCGTAGATGCCGTCGGACCCGGCACCGCGCCGGGTGACCGCCGGGATGCACAGCCTCGGGTCGAGCCGCACGCACAACCAGGTGCGCTGCACCGTGGGCGGCACCTGACCGGCGGTCACCTCGCGGTAGGCCTGCCCGGCCGGGGAGTTCGGCCCGAGCAGGGCGGTGGTGGGGGCCGGCACCGTGTAGGTGACCACCTGCACCCCTTCGAACACCACGTCGTCCTGCCGGGTCAGGCCGCTGAGGGCGGCCAGGTTCAGCTCCTCGCCCTTGTCGGCGAGCAGGTGTTCGTCCGAGCTGAGCGCCAGCACGGCCGACCAGGCGGTGCCGTCGGTGATCACCCCGACCTCGTCACCGCGTCCGGTGAGGGTTTGGCTGACCGCCAGCCCGGGCACCCACTGGGCCAGCGGCACCAGGTCGTAGGGCACCCCGGCGGTGTCGGCGCGGTTGCCGGTGCGTCGGCCGTAGGCGAGCCGGGCGCGCAGTGCCGACAGCAGGGAGCGTCCCCCGATCGGGATCATCAACACCGCGGCGATCACCACCACCGCCGCACCGACCGCGAACCCGACCGGGCTGCCGGTGAGGAAACACAGCAGGGCCACCAGCAGCGCGATCTCGAGCACCAGCCAGCGCCCCACGCCACGCAACCCGCCGTGACGCTGCGGATGCGCCGCGAGTTGGTCGGCCATGTCCCCTCCTGTGACCTCGGACGGCACATACTCTATGGGCAGTCGGATCATAGGCTGACCCAACGAACACCGATCCGACCGATGCGGCGAAGGGAACCCGACAGATGGCAACGCGCAAGGACCTCCTCAAGGCCCACGCGTTCGTCACCGAACGGCTCAAGGCCGCGCTGGTCAGCCGCCGACCCGACGACGCCGAACGTCCGCTGCGCCGGTTGGGCACCGGACTGTTCGCCTCGGTGATGATCGGGGTGCTGATCACCGCCGGTTTCGGCGTGGTCGGGCTGATCCGCGGCGGCACGTCCACCTCGTGGCAGAACAACGATCACGTGATCGTGAACTCCCAGACCGGGGCGGTGTTCGCCTACCTGGCCGGGGAGTTGTACCCGGCGGCCAACATCACCTCGGCGAGGCTGGCCACCGGCGGGGCGGATCTGAAGACGCTGAAGTCGCGCTCCCTGCGCGGGTTCCCCGAACAGAACCCGATCGGCATCCCCGGCGCGCCGAAACAGTTGCCCGACCCCGCCTCGATGAGTGCCTACCCGTTACGGGTGTGCAGCACCGAACCGGACGACCAGGGGCAGCGGTTCACCACCCTGGAGGTTGGGGACGGGGAGGTGCCGGATACGAACGTGACCTTCGCCGCCCGGGATTCGTCCGGCAACGTGTATCTGGTCACCCACGGCCGGGCCCACCCGGCCCCCACCCCCGAGGGCAGCGCGATTCCGCCGGTGCTGTCCTATCTGGGGTTCACCACCGTGATGGAGCCCGGTGACCGCTTCCTGAACACCCTGCCCTCCGGCAGCCCACTGGAGCCGTTGGAGATCCCGAAGTTCGGGGAGCAGTCGGTGCGGCCACCCAATGCCGGGTCGACCACGATCGGTTCGTTGTTCCACGTGGACGGCGCCACCACCACCTATTACGTGTTGCTGGAGCACGGCCTGGCCGAGATCGCTCCCCTGGAGAGTGCGGTGCTGGCGTCCGGCCACGACCTGACCAGCACCGCGATCAGCGCCTCCGAGGCGGCCCGGGTGATGGGCACCGAGCAGATCTCCCGGCCCGACATTCCGCGCACCATGCCCGAACCCGACCGGTCGGTGTCCGACCCGAGCAACGCCTCGGTGTGTGCGTCCTGGCCGGAGGCCGATGCCGAACCCCGGTTGGCGTTGGCGGTGGACACCCCGCAAGTGACCACCACCTCCCGGACGGTGCGCAGCGCGGATCTGGTGGTGATGCCCACCCTGCACGGGGCGCTGGTCACCACCGAGGCCGGTGACACCGCGATTCTGCTCACCGAGTCGAAGCGGTTCGGGATCGCCGCCACCGAGGATCAGGCGGCCCTGGGCTACGCCGAACTGACCCCCGAACCCATTCCGACCGAGATTCTCACCCTGATTCCCGAGGGCCTGGAACCTGGCGGGATGTTGTCCAAGGAGGCGGCCCTACAGCCGGTGGGCGGGTGACCACAGGTGGTCTGAGCCCCCGTACTCAATTCCGTTCGGAAGCCGGAATCGGGCTCAACCTCTGACCCACCTGCCCGTTAGTGTCGAAAACAGATGGAACGCCGGATGCGAAACGCGCGTCAGGTTCACACGTAAGCGGGCGGAAGCCCGAAACTACTTGGAGGACATCATCATGTCGGGTAACACCTCTGTTGACCGCGCAGAAATGGCCAAGGCGGCCGGCCAGATCGAAGAATCGGCCAACGCCATCGACGGTGTGCAGCGCAACCTGCAGAGCCGCGTCCAGGGCCTGATCGGCTCGGGCTGGCAGGGCAACGCCGCGCAGGCCTTCCTGAACGCCTTCACCGACTTCGACAGCCAGTTCGCCCGCGTGCAGCAGGCTCTGGTCGGTATCCACGAGAACCTCTCGTCGACCCAGATGCAGTACACCAGCACCGAAGATGCCCAGGCCCAGTCGACCAACGCGATCTCCGCGATCCTCAACGGCTGACCCCCACCCCGTCACCTCAACCACAGATCACTAGGAGAAGAGCACAGTGTCCGACTTCACTTCGGTAAACGCCGGTGCGATGCAGCAGGGCATCGCCGACCTGAACACCGCCTACAAGGCCCTCACCGAGCAGCTCTCGACCCTCGAGGGTCAGCTCAACGCTTCGCTGGCCCAGTGGGACGGCGCCGCCCGTGAGGCCTACCGCGCCGCCAAGGCCGAGTGGGACGCCGCGGCGAACCACATGGGTCAGGTCATCGCCAAGATGCAGCAGGTGATGACCCAGATCACCGAGAACTACGACGCCAACGAGCGCGCCATCCAGGGCTCCTGGGGCGGCTGACTTCCCCTGACGTGCGGATCAGCACCCCGACCTGCGGTGGGTGCGTCGACCACGGTTGACGCACCCACCGTTTCGGCCGTCCGGGGCCGCACCGCGGCCCGTCATTCCTCGGCGTCACCCCTCGAATGGAGCAATCCGTGACCGACTCCCCGATCACATCCAATGTCACCGTCGACCCCGGGAGCATTGCTGCTTTCGCCACCTTCCTCGATGAAATGCTGGACCGGATCCACGACATCGAGGACCGTCTGGAGCCTTACGCCTCCGGGTTGCGAGAAGTCGACTTCGGTGAATACCAGACCAGTTCCGGTGCCGGGTCGCGGCATCTGACGCTCGCCAAGAACGCCCACGACAACGTCCGTACCCTGGCCGGGCGCACCGAGGAGTTGGTGCATGGCACCAACGAACTCGCCCAGCAGTACAACAACCTGTCGGCGCTGAACCGCAGCCGCGCCCACGAGATCACCATCGCGCTGAACCAGCCCATCGAGGAGGCCTGATGACGCACAGCACCTACATGATCGACGGCGGCGGCGGTGGCTCGAACCTGCACGGCCGCACCCAACGTGAGTTGCTGGCCTATGTCGCCTCCCCCGCCCTGAACACGCTGGACGACGCCCACGACATGTGGGACGACGTGGCCTCGCGGGCCGGGCAGATCCGCGAACTGATCGTGCAGCGGCTCGACCGGTTGACCGCCGAGGGTGGTTGGACCGGGGCCGGCGCGGAGGCGTACCGCACGATGATCACCGACGACCTGCTGCGTCACCTGACCTCGCTGGAGGACACCGCCAAGGATTACGCGACCAAGCTGAACCCGGTCACCGGGGCGGTGTCGTCGTCGCGGCGCACGGCGGAACAGAACAACATTCCGTGGGATGTGGAGACCACTTGGCAGACCCGTCGCCAGCACGTCGATCAGACCCTGTGGGGCAAGGTCGACGAGTTCTTCACCGGTGACGACGACGCCTACGAAGAGGCCAAGGCCAACGCGCCGACCGAGATCGTCAACGGCTCCGGTTCGATCGTGAAGACGGTGCCGAAGCCGGAATGGGACACCGCCCTGACGGCGAACCCCGAGAGTCCGGTGCCGAGCATCTACCAGGCCGTCTCCGCCTCGGTAACGTCGTCCACCCACCGGTTCGACCGGCTGATGGAGTGGGTGCACCTGAACGACTCGGCCCACGGCAATGTGCAGAGCGCTGCCCTGTCGGTGGAGTCGGCGATGTCGGACTACCGTCCCGACGAGTTCCCGACCTTCGAGTACCGCGGCGGCGCCTACAGTCAGCAGAACGTCGACACCGCCGCGGGGCCGGCTCCGACCCCGAGTGGCGGGCCGGCCGGTGGCGGCGGCCCTGCGGGTGGTGGCCCCGCCGGGGGTGGCCCCGCAGGTGGCGGGCCCGTTGGTGGCGGCCCGGCCGGCGGCGGTTCGACCTCCCTGACCCCGGGCGGTGGCCCGGGTGGCGGTGGCACCGGCGTCGGTGGCCCGATCGGTGGCGGCAGTGTCGGCGGCGGGGGTGGCTCGTTCACCCTGCAGCCCGTCGGTGGCAGTGTCCCCGGCCCGGGCGCCTCGATCGATACCTCGGTCGTGACCGGCCCGATCGGTGGCGACATCGGCGGCCCCGTGAGCTCGCTGCCCGGCGGGCCGATTTCGGGTGGCCCGATCGGTGGGCCCGGTTTCGACGACGGCCGTACCTCCGCGGCCGGTGTGTCCGGTATCGGTGGCCCGGCCACCGCTCCGCCGGCATCCGGCCCGGTGGTGACCGGCTCACCCACCGCACAGCCCGGTGGCATCGGCTCGATGGGCGGCCCGGCCGCCGGTGGGGCGATGCTGGGTGGTGCCGCGATGGGCGGCGGCGCCGGTGGCGCCGGTGGCGCCGGCGGCCGGATCGGTGGCGGTGGCGCTCCCGGAACCAGCTTCCAGGTCGGTGGCCAGGGTCGGGCGACGATCAACCCCGGCGCGACCGGATCGATCGTCGGTTCCGGCTCGGGTGCCGGCGCCGGCGCGGGTGCGGGTGCGGGTGATGGATCCGGTCGTGGAGCCGGCGGCTCCGGAGCGGGTGCCGGTGGCGGCGCCCCGATGGCCGGGCGCCGTCAGAACCAGAACAACGACCGTGACGAAGAGGTCGACCCGACCGATGGTGTGTGGCTCGAGGAGGAGGACAGCGTGTGGGGTGGCGGCCAGTCCGCTCCCCCGCCGGTGATCCGCTGAGCGACAACTCGTGATGGCCCGTCCCGTTGCCGGGGCGGGCCATCGTCACGTCCGGGGGCCGTTACCGTGTGAGATTGTGCGCACCGGGCGTACAAGATCTCACACGATCTTGCTCGGCCGGCTACTTGAGCAGCCGTGACATGCGCCGGTCGGCGAGTGGTTGGCCGTCGGTCTGGCAGGTCGGGCAGTACTGCCACGACGAATCGCTGAACGACACCTCGGCCACCGTGTCACCGCATACCGGGCAGGCCTCGCCGGTACGTCCGTGCACCCGCATGCCACTGCGTTTGGTGTCCTTCAGGTCGGCCGGTTCCACCCCGTCGGCACGGTCGGCCGCGGCCCGCAGCACCTCGCGCAGCACCGTCCAGAGGTGTTCGACCCCGGCCGGGTCGAGGCTGTTCGCCGGGGTGTAGGGGCTGAGCTTCGCGGTGTGCAGAATCTCGTCGGACCAGGCATTGCCGATGCCGGCGATCAGGCGTTGATCGCGCAGAATCGTCTTCACGCGGGTACGGCCCGCCGTGGTCAGGATCTCGGCCAGCGCGTCCGGGGTGAATGCCTGGGCGAGCGGGTCGGGGCCCAACTCGGCCAGCAGCGGCACCTCGCCCGGGTCGTGCACCACCCAGATCGCGGCGTGCCGCTGGGTGCCGTCCTCGGTCACCTCCACACAGGTGTCGTCTTCGAAGCCGACCCGCAACAGCAACGGCCCCTTGCCACCCAACCGCGGCGGCTTGGCCGGGGTGGCCCCGGTGCGCACCCAACCCGCCCGGGCCAGGTGCACCACCAGCCAGAGCGGCAGGTCGTCCACCCGCACCGACCAGGACAGGAACTTACCGAACCGGCACACCTCGTCGACCGTCCCGCCCACCAGCGCCGACAACGGCGGATCGTAAGTCTTCAGCGCCGAGATCGAGGCCGGGTCGGCACGCCGCACGACCCGGCCCACGCTGTGCTCGGCCAAGTGGGCGCGCAGTGCTTCGACCTCCGGCAACTCCGGCATGCCGCCATGGTGCCACGTGAGGTCGTGTGCCGGATACGAGTACCCCGCACCTGTTGACGCCAATCACTCCGTCGCCAGCACCGGACCGTGACCGAAGCCTCAAGAATGCGGGGCGCGAAAGCCATTACGGTCGTGGCGCGTCCCGTGCTTGCGGTTTCGGTCACCACCCAGCCCCACGCCGCGCCTTGTGCACTCACCCACCACCCCACTGGTGGCCCTGGTCGGCCGCGTGTGAACCCGCTAACCCACGAATGCCCGGGGTGGCCACGGTGCGCCGGGCACCGCGCAGGCGCGGGTCACCGCGTCCAGATAGTCGCCGCGGGGTACCTCGACCACCCCCAGGCCGGCCAGGTGTGGGGTGCTCCACTGGACGTCCACCAGCAGGTCACCCAGCTCGTTCATGGTGTGCACCAGGGTCATCAGGGCCACCTTGGAGGCGTCGGTGCCGTACTGCGGGTCGTGGAACATCGATTCGCCGGCGAACAACCGGCCGACCCGCACCCCGTAGAGCCCGCCGGCCAACCGGCCGGCCTCGTCCCAGACCTCGATCGAATGCACGAACCCGTGCCGGTGCAATTCCAGGTAGGTGGCGGCGATCTCGTCGCTGATCCACCAGCCGGGGCGGGACGGGTCGGCGCAGCGTTCGATCACCTCGGCGCAGGCCCGGTCGGTGCTGGTGGTGTAGCGCCGGGCGGAGCGGCGCAGCGAGCGGGAGACGTGCAGCCCGTCCAGCGGTAGGACGCCGCGCTGCAGGGGGGAGAACCAGCCGAACACATTCTGAA
>JAAYAO010000196.1 GCA_012719335.1 Propionibacterium sp.
AGGCTCGGCCGGGTCACCTCGAACCCGCGCACCGCGACCCCGCCGTTGACCAGCGCCGCCACCAGTTCCTCCGGCGCGGGCCCGTCGGGCAGCGACCCGCAGACCCCGTCCTCGATCGGCTCGACGTCGCCGATCCGTTGCTCGGTGAGGATCCGGGCGGCGGCGTCCCGGTCGGGGGTGCGGACGATCACCCGCGGTTGGGCGCTGCTGCGCACCTGGGCCAGGGTGCCCTGACTGACCAGCACCCCGTCCCGCATCATGCCGACATCGGAGCAGATCTGTTCCACCTCGCCGAGCAGATGACTCGACACCAGCACGGTTAGCCCGTCGCGGTTCAGCTCGGTCAGCAGCGAGCGCACCTCACGGGTGCCCTGCGGGTCGAGGCCGTTGGTGGGTTCGTCCAGAATCAACAGGTCGCGGGGTTGCAACAGGGCCGCGGCGATACCCAACCGTTGCCGCATGCCCAGCGAATAGGCCCGGTACCGTTTCTCGGCCGCGGCGGCCAACCCGACCCGCTCCAGGGCGTGGTCGACGCGGCGGCGGCAGGTCGACGGGTCGGCGTTCAGGTCGGCGGCGTCGATGCGGGTCAGGTTCTGCCGGCCGGACAGGTAGGGGTGGAAACCGGGCCCCTCGACCAGCGCACCGACCCGGCCGAGCACCGTTGCGTCCCCGTGCCCGATCGGTTCGCCGAGCACGGTCGCGGTGCCGGAATCGGGTCGGATCAACCCGAGCAGCATCCGGATCGTGGTGGTTTTGCCCGATCCGTTGGGGCCCAGGAAGCCGTACACCGACCCGCGGGGCACGGCGAGATCGAGATGGTCGACCACCCGTTGGATGCCGAAGTTCTTGGTCAGCCCCGAGGTGCCGACGGCGAGGTCGGCGTCGCTCACGGAATGGCGGCGACCACGGTGTCGGTCGGCACCAGGCCGAACGCGACGCGTCCGTCGTCGGTGAGCACCACGGTGGCCAGGGTGCTGGTGAGCACCTTGCCGGTGCCCCAATCCCCACTGACCTCGGGCAACTGGCTCAACAGCTCCTCGAGTTCGGTCGGTTCCGCGCCGGGTTCGGACGGGGGCGGCAGCGGCGGCATGGTGGCGACCATCACCCGATCCCACCCCTCACCGACCACGGTCGGTTCGTCCGCGTGCGGCTGCTCGGCGCCCTTCTCGGGGTGTTCGCCGGGGGTGACCTCTTCGACGGTGGCGTCGGCGGGCGGGGTGAAGTCGAAGACCGAGGCGTCGGGGGCGGTGAAGCTCACCTGGGTGTACCCGACGCTGATCGCCGGACGTTCGGCATCGGCCGCCCAGACCTGCACCCGCAGCGGCGCACTGGTTTCACCGTCGATGGCGATCGTCGCCAGATCGACCAGGGTCTCGTCCGACTTCGGGTCGAGCACCAGCACATAGGCGGGACGTCCGGCCACCCGTTCGTTGTCGGTCACCGACACCTCGGTGCTGGGTTCGATCGAGTTCAGAAGCTCCTCGGCCGCTTCCTGCGGCGTCCTCGGGGTGTCGGACGCCGGGTGGTCGCCCTCGTGCTCGGGCACGGTGTGGTGCTTGGCGGTCTTCGACTCGCTCGACCACTGCCACACGTCCTCGCCGTTGCGCACCACGGTCGTCTCGGCGCCCTCGTCGATCAGCGACGCGCGCGACTTGTCATCCCCGTCGTGCCAGACCCGGACGGTGTGGGTGCCGGTGAGCAGGGCGGTGAACTCCGCATCACCGGGCAGCGCCGGCAGGCCGAGGTCGGTGCTGGTCTCGATGGTGCCGAAGAACTCGTCCACCTCGGTGTTCTGCACGTCGATCAGGAGCTGTTCGGCATCCTTCGGGGGCAGGGCCGGATCGGCGTCCGCCCGCGGAATCACTGCGGCCACGGCAATCGCGGCCACCGCCGCAGCGGGCACCGCCCAGCGGATGATCGGATACTTCTGCGTGATGGCCATGCCTACCAGTGTAGGTGGTGACACCGATCGGGTGCGGCCCCGCGGTGGATTAGGGTCGATCCATGAGGGCACGGGTGCTTCCGGCGGTCGCTGTATTGCTGGTGACCGCCTGTGCGGCCGGGCCGCAGGACCCCGCGGCGCGGACGGAGCGGGCAGCCGAGTTGCTGGTGACCGAACTCGGTACCGACAAGGTCCAGCAGGTGTCGCTGACCGACACCCTGCTCAGCCTGCGCAGTGCCGACACCGAGGTGCAGATGGAAATCGGCGACGATCACGTCGAGCAGCAGGCGGTGGCGGCAGAGCGGCGCCACGAACTGACGTCCCGGCCACTGAGCGATTTCGACCTCACCGCCATGCGGGCCCGGCAGGACGAACTGTCCTGCGCGGAGGGGTACCTTCCGGTGGTGCAGTCCTTCGCGTTGGCCGGTGGTGCGATGCTGCAACGGGCCGGGTGCGCGGGGTTCATGGAATACGACGTGCAGCGCACCGAACTCGACGGCGCCGAACTGGGCCCGATCGACGAATGGTCGGCGGAGACGATCGACGAGGCCCTCGAGGTGGCAGGGGATGTGATGGGCGACGAAGCGGTGTCGCTGCAGTTCACCATCCCGAATCCGTCCTCGCCGCTGTCGGGCAGCGACTGGTACAACCTCCGGATGGAGGGACCCGCCGGCCCGGGTGGCTGCAGTATCAAAGCCATCCGCTTCGGGGGCCGTGACAACGACGACGGTACCGGCTATCTGTTCACCCACTGTGATGACCGGGAGACCGTGTGGACGGGGAAACCCGCCTTTCGGGTGGCCGACGTCGATGGGGCGCAGGTGGTCGCGGCCTGGGCGGAACTGTCCGAACGGATGACGGACGACCTCGATTATGTCTGGGTGGAGGCCCGCGAGGACGGAGTGCTGCTGCTGTCGACCTTCGGAGCCGCCGACGACATCCGCGACATAGACCATCGGGTGCCCCTGGGCTGAGGGCCTCGGAGCAGAGGTCTCGTGCCTCCCGGTGCCCGGGAGCGCCACTCCGCCGCGGGGCAACCCTTCTCTACGGTGGGGGCAGCCGAAACCAGGAGGACCACCCATGTCGGACACCGAACGCGTCGTCGTCGTCACCGGAGCCAGCCGGGGGGCCGGCAAGGGCATCGCCCTGGCCCTGGGCACCCCCGGATCAACCGTGTACGTCACCGGCCGCACCCGCACCGATGGGGACGCCCCGTTGCCCGGATCGGTCGGTCGCACCGCCGAGGAGATCAACGAGCGCGGCGGCCGCGGGGTGGCCGTGCACGTCGACCACGCCGACGACGCCCAGGTCGAGGCGCTCTTCGAGCAGATCCGGGCCGAACACGGCCGGGTCGACATCCTGGTCAACAACGCGTACATGATTCACGACAACCTCGCGACTGCCGGGCCCTTCTGGGAGAAGCCGCTCGACATGCTGCAGATGATGGACGTCGGGCTGCGGTCGTCCTATGTCGCCAGTTGGTACGCCGCGCCGTTGCTGGTGCAGTCCGAGCGCGGGTTCGTGGTGAACACCTCCTCGGCCGGAGCGAACGCCTACATGCACGGCCCGATCTACGGTTTCGTCAAGGCCGGTGTCGACAAGATGGCCCATGACATGGCGGTCGACTTCAAGCCGCACGGGGTGGCGGCGATGTCGGTGTGGATGGGGCTGTTGCGCACCGAACGCACCGCCCACATCTTCGAATCCGGCGACGAGCGCTACGCCGCCGCGGCCGACGGCTCGGAAACCCCCGAGTTCGTCGGCCGGGTGATCGACGGGCTGTGGCGCTCGGAGAACCTGATGGAACGCTCCGGCACCGTGGTCATCTCGGCCGAGGTCGGCGCCGAACTCGGCATCACCGACATCGACGGCCGCCGGCCGATCGGCCCGCGCGCCTTCCTCGGCGGCCCCTTCGAGTACAGCTCGGCCGTCGTCCAGTAGCGGCGGGGTTGAGCTTGCCCGGACGGTCGGCGCCGGTTGCGCTGGCCGGAAAGGGCTGGGAGCGGCGTCGGTTGAGCTTGTCGAAACCCCCGGGCCGGGGCGTCGGTTGAGCCTGTCGAAACCAGCCCCGGACGTTGATTCAGCCCGTCGAAACCAGTCGGCCATCGGCGTCGGTTGAGCCGGTCGGAAAGGGCTGGGAGCGGCGTCGGTTGAGTTCGTCGAAACCAGCCGCGTCCTGGGTCCGGCCCGGTCTGGCGGCGGCGTCGGTTGAGCTTGTCGAAACCAGCCGCGTCCAGTGGACCTCACCCGCTCGCCGCAACCTCCTTGCGATCCTGGAACGCCTTGGTCGCCATGATCGACATCAACAACACCAACTCGAACGCGTTGGTGATCGCCCCGCTCGGCAACGGCAGCTCGACGGCGCTGCCGAAGGTCATGATCACGGCGCCGACGAAGAGCCAGGGCCAGCGCTGCTTCTTCCACAACATCGCGCCCACGATCAGCAGGACGCCGGCGACGATCAACACCATCACCGGTGGCCCCGAGGCCGGTTCGGCATTGCTGTACGACAGCGCCCCGTATTCCTCCTCGGGCACGATCGACAATCCGCGGACCTCGAGGAAGTACTCCAGGACGGTCAAAGCGAGTGCCGCGGCGATCGAGGCGACCTGGTACCAGCGGGCCTGGGCGAATCCGTGGCCGGCCCGGCGCAGGCTGTGCAGAGCCCAGGCCACCAGCACCGGGGTGACCAGGGCGTGGATCCAGAAGCGGGCGAGATTCAGCCCCTCCAGCAGCGCGCCTTCACCGATGAAGATGCCCAGCCCGATGATCAGGTTGTCGTAGACCAGCGCGGCCAACACCAACAGCGGCAGGTTGGCCGGTGTCAGCCAGCCGTGTCGGGCGGCCAGGGTGATACCCCACCCCAGCAGAACGAGGTAGGCGACCGCGAAGCCCAGAAAGATGACCGAATCCATGTCGACATTGTGTCGGAGTGGTCCAAACCCGGGAGCCGGCCCGGTGTTCCGTTGAGCTCAGTTGAAACCAGCTCGGACACCGGCTGAGTCCGCGTACCCCGGGCGTCGGTCGAGCCCGTCCCCGAACGTCGGTTGAGCTCCGTCGAAACCAGTCCGGGCCCGGTGATCCGAAGCAGGTTCGTCCCGGGTTTGGGTTGTTGTCCCGCCGGTTTGGCGGCGCCGGCCACCCCGATGACGCAAACCGCAAGCCTGAGAGGAGCGGAAGCCATAATGGCCGCGGCAGGCCCCAGGCTTGCGTTTCGAGTCAGCGATGCTCGGGGCTTTCGGCCAAACCATCCGTTCACCGGCTCGGGGTCGGTCGGCGTCGGGAACCGGACTGGTTTCGACAGGCTCAACCGACGCCCGGGGCCTCGACCGGCGTCCGGGCCCGGACCAATCGGGGTGTTCGTGGTGTGTCACCGGCTCTTGTGGCCTCTCGGGCGGTTGCGGTGACTGAGAACGCAAGCTTGAGGGGTGTCGAGGCCATAGTGGTCGTGGTTTGTCCCAGGCTTGCGTTTTGAGTCACCGGGGGTTGCGGGTGCCGTTGAACGGGCGGGCCGGCGCCCCCGGTGACGGGTATCCGGGCTGGTTTCGACGGCTCAACCGACGCCCGGGGTGGTTTCGACGAGCTCAACCGACGTCGGGAACCCGGACTGGTTTCGACAGGCTCAACCGATGTCGGGAACCCGGACTGGTTTCGACAGGCTCAACCGACGTCCGGGCTCAACCGACGTCCGGGCTCAGCCGGCGCCGGGGGAGTGCGGGACGAAGCGCACGGTCATGGCTTTGAAGCCGGGGGTGTTGGATTCCCGGGCGACCAGGTCGCGGTGCACCAGGGCGTTGGCTTCGGGGAAGTAGGCGGCGGCGCAGCCGCGGGCTGTGGGGTAGCCGACGAGCAGGAAGCGGTCGGCGCGGCGCTCGGCTCCGGCGAAGGTCGAGATCACGTCCACCAATTGCCGGTCGGCGAACCCCAACTCGGCCAGATCCTCGGGGTGCACCAGGATCACCCGCCGTCCGCCCTCGATGCCGCGGTACCGGTCGTCCAGGCCGTAGAAGGTGGTGTTGTACTGATCGTGGCTGCGCATCGTCTGCAGAATCAGATGCCCCGGCGGCGGGTCCAGGTACTCCAGCGGGCTGACGGTGAACCGGCCCCGGCCGAGATCGGTCGCGAACGACCGCGTATCGCGCGGCGGGTTGGGCAACTGGAACCCGTTCGGTTGCCGCAGTCGGCGGTTGAAATCCTCGAAACCCGGCAGTGTGCGCGCAATCCGATCCCGGATCACGTCGTAGTCCTCGGCCATCGCCCGCCAGTCGATCGGGTGATCCGGGCCCAGGGTGGCCTCGGCCATCCGGGCGACGATCACCGGCTCGGCCAACAGATGCTCCGACACCGGACGCAGCCGGCCCCGGGTCGGGTGCACCATCGACATCGAGTCCTCCACCGACAACACCTGCGCCCCGCCGGGGTGTTTGTCGTCCAGGTCGGTGCGGCCCAGGGTCGGCAGAATCAGCGAGGTGCGCCCGTGCACCACATGCGACCGGTTCGGTTTGGTCGAGATGTGGACGGTCAGCCCGGCCCGGCGCATCCCGTTCTCCAGCGTCTCGGTGTCGGAGGCGGCGAGGGCGAAGTTGCCGCCCATCGCGATGAAGACGTCCACCTCGTCGTTCTCGAAGGCGGCCACCGTCTCGGTCGAATCCAACCCGTGGACGCGCGGCGCGGTGATCGCGAACTCGGCATCCAGGGCGGCCAGGAACTCCTCGGACGGCTTCTCCCAGATGCCCATCGTCCGATCGCCCTGCACATTGGAATGGCCCCGCACCGGGCACGCCCCGGCCCCCGGCTTGCCGAAGTTGCCCTGCATCAGCAGCAGGTTCACGATCTCCTTGATCGTGTCCACCGAATGCGGCTGTTGGGTGATGCCCAACGCCCAGCAGAAGATCGTCGCCGGGCTGTCGATCAACAACCGGGCCACCCGTTCGATCCGATCCCTGCTCAACCCGGTGGCCCGCTCGGTTTCGGCCCAATCCAGGTGCGCGCGGGCTCGCGCATACGCCTCGAACCCGTCGGTGTGCGCGGCCACGAAGTCGTGGTCGACCACCGTCCCCGGTCGGCGTTCCTCCTCGGCCAACAGCAGGTGACCGAGCGCCTGGAACAGGGCCAGATCACCACCCACCTTGATCTGCACGAACTCGTCGGCGATAGCGGTGCCGTCCCCGAGCAGCCCGGACACCGACTGCGGATCCTTGAAGTTCAACAGCCCCGCCTCCGGCAGCGGGTTCACCGCCACCACGAGCCCGCCGCGCTTCTTCGCCTCCTGCAGCGCCAACAGCATCCGCGGGTGGTTCGTGCCGGGGTTCTGCCCGACCACGAAGATCAGCTTCGCCTCGTGCAGATCCGCCAGGCTGACCGTCCCCTTGCCGATGCCGATGGTCGGTTTCAGGGCGGTGCCGGACGACTCGTGGCACATGTTCGAGCAATCCGGCAGGTTGTTCGTGCCCAGCGAGCGGGCGAACAACTGGTACAGGAAGGCGGTCTCGTTGGCGGTGCGTCCGGAGGTGTAGAAGATGCACCGATCCGGGGTGGTGGTCCGAATCCGCTCGCCGATCAGCTCGAAGGCATCGGTCCACGAAATGGGTGAGTAATGGGTGTCGCCGGGGCGGATCACCATCGGGTGGGTGAGCCGGCCCTGGTTGCCCAGCCAGTATTCGGTGCGGGTCGCCAGTTCGGCGATCGAATGTTCGGCCCAGAACTCGGGGCCGACGGTGCGGGTGGTGTTCTCCTCGGCCATCGCCTTGGCGCCGTTCTCGCAGAACTCCGCCACCTTGCGGGTGCCGTCCGGTTCGGGCCAGGCGCAGCCGGGGCAGTCGAAACCGCCGCGCTGGTTCACCCGCAGCATCGACCGGGCGGTGCGCAGCACCCCGGCTTGGGCCAGGCCCCGGTTCATCGCGACCGTGATGCCGCGCAA
>JAAYAO010000197.1 GCA_012719335.1 Propionibacterium sp.
AACCTGAACGACCATGATGCCGACATCGGGCATCAGCACCAGGAAGTCGATCCGGTGGTCCTGCTGGGGGCCGATCAGGTGGAGGTCGGCCAGCACCACGTCCCCGGGGCGCAGTTGGTGCACCAGTCGCTGGTGCACCGCGCGCTGGGTTCGGGTGTCGAACGTCGGGTGGGCTGGCACGGACCGGGCTGACATGAATCCATCCTGTCCCAGTGGTCAGTCGGTGTCACTCACCGCCGGGTCCATGTCGACCATCACCAGCATCATGTGGCTGGGTTCGTCGGCGATCAGGGCGTGCCGCTCCCCCGGCGCCATGTACAGGGTGTCGCCGGCCACCATCGCGTGTTCGGTGCCGTCGATGGTGAACCGGATCGCACCGGTGAGCAGTTGCACCACCACCGCCCGTGGCGAGGCGTGTTCGGTGAGCTGTTCCCCGGTGTCGAAGGCGAAGGTCACCACCCGCAACAGGGGGTTGTTCACCAGTACCCGGCTGGTGATCGATTCCTTGGTCACCGGCAGGTCGGCCAGCACCTTCAGTTGGGCCACGTTCTCGTCCACCCGGGTGGATTTCTTCGCCATCGCACACTCCTCAACCTCGGATTCCCCGATGCTATGCGGCCGGGCCCTGTCGTAAACCGCCTCCTCCGGGCTCCTCGAGCCGCCATATCGGATAACGGGCCGAAACGAGGCGGTTTGCAGCAGCACCCCGTCGCCACGCGCGGGCACCGGGCGGGGTTGGGGCGGCTGGTAGCTTCGTGGCGTGTCGACCCGCGCTGCCACCACCGAGCGAACCCTCACCCCAGCGGTGGTGGTGTGGCACCTCGTCGGCATCATCGCCGCCTGGGGTTCGGCCTGGGTGTTGGCCCGGGTCGCCTTGGGCACCCGCACCGGCCAATGGCTCGACGAGCGGGCGTTGAAGGCGGCCCACCGCATCTGGGGGGCGGACACCTCCCCCCTGGCCGAGTCGGCGCGCTCGGCGCTGGATTTGTTGCCCACCGCGGCGATGGTGGTGGCCGCGATCGCGCTGGTGGTGTTCACCCTGCGGTCGCGCCGGGCCCTGCCGGCGGTGGTCGGCATCGGTACCTTCGCCGCCTCGGTCGCCTCGGTGCAGATCCTGAAACGGTGGGTGCTGGACAAACCCGACTTCGCGATCCACGAGGCCGCGATCAACTCCTTCCCGTCGGGACACACCGCACTGGCCGCGGCGGCCGGGTTGGTGGTGGTGTTGGCCTCCCCGGCCCGATTCCGCCCGGTCACCGCGGTGATCGCCGCGGTGGTGTCGGCGGTGGCGGGGGCCTCCACGGTGATCAACGCCTGGCACCGGCCCTCCGACGCGATCGCGGCGATTCTGATCACCTGTGGTTGGGGGCTGGTGGGAGGCCTGTTCCTGTGCGCCACCACCGGCCGCGCCTCCAACGCCGCCACCCGCTTCCTGGCGCTGTGGCTGGTTGCCCTGGCGGTGGTGCTGGTGCTGATCTCCGGGGCGCTGGCCTGGTTCGCGTGGACTGGTGCCACCGACGGCACCGCCCTACTGGCCGGCATGTTCGCGATCGGCGCCGGTGCCGGCCTCGGATGGGGCCTGTTGACGCTGATCCTGCAACACCGCTGAGCCGCATCGGGCGCCATCCCTGGTCTGCAGGCGCCGAGTGTGCGGGCGGGGATGAAACGGTTTTCCCGGCCAACGGGCCGATTCGCCCGGGCAGGTCCCGCGGCTCCCTACGTTGGATTCCATGAACACCGCCCCGATCCGCGCCACCATCCGGTTCACCTTCGCCCTGCCCGATCCCGACCCGGTGACCCAGTCGGACTATTTCCGGGCCGCCCGCGAGATGGTCCACTGGGGCGACAAGCGGGGCCTGAACTTCGTCAGTGTCGACGAGCACCACGCCACCGGCTTCGGGTGGTCGCCGAACCCGATCCTGGAGGCCGGGATGATCCTGGCCGGCACCGAGAAGGTGCGGGCGATCGCGGGCGCCGCTCTGGCCCCACTGTGGAATCCGGTGCGGCTGGCCGAGGACATCGCCGTGGTCGACCAGATGACCCAGGGCCGGTTGATCACCCATTTCGGGCTCGGTTACCGGCCGATCGAATACGCGGCGATGGGCAAGAACTTCAAGCGCCGCGGCAGGCTGATGGACGAGTTCCTCGATGTGCTGTTGAAGGCCTGGACCGGGGAACCGTTCGAGCACAACGGTGAGCTGGTGGCGATCAGCCCACGTCCGTACACCCAGCCGCATCCGACGGTCTTCGTCGGTGGTTCGGTGCCGGCCACGGTCGACCGCGCGATCAAGTACCGGCTGCCGTTGAACCTGCCCGATTATCTGCCGGAGTTGCGCGACGACTACGTCGCTCGCGCCGAAGCGACCGGGTTCACCCCGATCGTGACGATGGTGCCCGAGAGCCGCCCCGGGATGGTTCTGTTGCACGAGGATCCGGACAAGGCCTGGGACACGCTCGGTGAGCACCTGATGTGGGAGGCGATCAACTACGGCGCCTGGGCTCGCGGGGCGGACGTGAAGTCGGTGATGCACGTCAAGGAAGCGATGAACATCGACGACGTGAAGGCATCCGGCCGCTATGTGGTGATGTCCCCGGACGAGGCGGTGGCGATGTTGACCGCCGACGACTCGGAACGGATGATCGCGATGCACCCGCTGGTCGGCGGGATGCCGCTGGACGAAGCGTGGAAGTCGGTGCACCTGCTCACCGACGAGGTGCTCCCCCGGGTCGCGGCCCACCGCAACGACTGATCGACCCGCGCTGGTCGAGCAAGTCACACACCGCCCCACGCTGGTCGAGCCAGCCGCAGACGTCCCCGCCACGCTGGTTGAGCAGGCCGCGCAGCGGCCGTGTCGAAACCCCATCCGCGCACACCCCGAGGTGTCGTCCTGCGCACAATTGCGGGGTTTCGACACATGACCGCACGCGGTCATGGCTCAACCAGCGGTGGGGTGCTCAGTCGGTCAGGGCTTGCGGGTCGGGGATCGCACTCATCATCGCGATCGTCCCGTCGGCGTTGAACTCGAAGACGTCGGCCGAGGCGAAGGGTTCTCGGCCGTCGACGACCACGCGCAGCATCATGTTGGCGTGCCGGCCCAGCACGGTGATCGGGGTGCACCGGGTGACCCGGAAGGGGGCCTGCTCGCTCTTGGCGTAGAAGCTGCGGATCTCGTCGCGGCCCCGGTACTCGGCCACTCCCCAGGGTTCGCGCAGTACCGCGTCGGGGGCGAACATCGCCACGATCTCGTCGGTGGCCTTGCGGTCGACCGCGTCGACATAGCGTTCGATCACATCGACGACCACGTCACGGCTGGGCGCGTCATTCATCGGGGCTACCTCCGGTGCCGAATGGGTTTTCCGTGACCCTAGCCGGAGGTTGCGGTTCCGACTGCGATCATTCGACCCAGTAGGCGGGCGACACCGATCGCGGCCAACGGCCCGACCACGATCATCGCCATCGTCGAGCCGTCCCCGGCCGCCACGGCATTCGACCCGTGCAGCAGCGTCCACAACAGCCAGGCAATCGCCGCGCCGAGACTGCCGACGCCGACCAGCAGTGATCCGGTGAGGTGGTAGCCGAAGGCCCACACGAGTGCGGCCAGGCCGAAGCCGAGCATCAGTAGCGCGGGGCCCGGCCGGGTGACCAGGGTGAAGGCGATAGCCGACACCACCGCAGCGGTCACCACCGCCGGTGTGGTCTCCAACCACTGATCCAACCCATTGCGCAGACCGGCGAAGACCATCCCGCGAAAGACCAGTTCACCGGCGATCGGGGCGGCGATCACCCAGCCGATCACGATGGCCTGGTTGACCGCCGGGTCGGCACCGAGCCCGATGCCTTCGGCGAGCCGATGACTGGTCTCGGGGTCGAAGGATCCCCCGCTGAGCAACAGCGGCAGGCCCGTGGCCACCAGCACCCCGAGGAAGCCCAGCCCGAATGCGAGCAACCACCCCACCGGTGCCCGGGCGGGCAGAAAGTCCCACGTCCACTCGGCCACCAGGGCCCGGATGATGACCAGCGCGACGAGCACCACCAACCCGAACCGGATCACGGTTCCCCACGGTGGCCCGAGCGGAATCAACCGGACGATCAGGTAGGTCACGACCCCGAGCAGGGCCACCAGCAGTGGTCGCGAGCCGCGGAAGCCGGCGGCGGGCAACGAGGACAGGGCGTTCATCGGCACCCGTCCGACGCTAGTACACCGACGACAAGGTCCCCCGCACCGAAGCACGGGGGACCTTGTTTCGTCGGTCGGTCAGCTGC
>JAAYAO010000198.1 GCA_012719335.1 Propionibacterium sp.
GCGCTCGGCCTCTCCCATCGGGCCCGCACCTACTCGGCTGCCACGAATGGCGCTTCCACCAACCACAGTTTTCCTTCCGATCGATCGTCGCGGGGGTCAGATTCCGTGGCGGTACATCGCCAGCAGGCCGAGAATGCACGCGGCCCACACCAGACCCACGATGATGGTGATTCGGTCGAGGTTGCGCTCGGCCATGGACGAACCACCCATCGTCGACGACATGCCGCCCCCGAACAGGTCGGACATGCCGCCACCGCGCCCCTTGTGCAACAGGATGAACCCGGCGAGCACAATGCTCAGCACCAAGAGCACGATGGAGAGAATCATCACCGGAACGGTCATCGGCAGCACCCATCGGGCAGCATCTGGACAATCACGAACGTCACCATACAACGGCGAAGCCCCGAGAACCGAAACGGCATCTCGGGGCTTCCCCTTCGGGCTGTCGTCAGGTGACGACGATCACGCTCAGAGCTCGTAGAACCGGGCGATGGTGGCGAAGTCGTCGGCCTTCAGGCTGGCGCCGCCGACCAGGCAGCCGTCCACGTCCGGCTGGGCCATGATCTCGGCGACGTTGTCGCCCTTGACCGACCCGCCGTACTGGATGCGTACCTTTTCGGCCGCGTCGGCGCCCACGTTGTCCTTCACCCAGCCACGGATCGCTCCGCAGACCTCCTGGGCGTCGGCGGGGGTGGCGACCTCGCCGGTGCCGATCGCCCAGACGGGCTCGTAGGCGACCACCAGCGAGCCGACCTGTTCGGCGCTCAGCCCGGCCAGCGAACCGGCCACCTGGGCGAGGGTGTAGGACACCTGGTCGCCGGCCTTGCGCACGTCCAGGCCCTCACCGACGCACACGATCGGGGTCATCCCCGCGTCGAGCACCTTGCCGGCCTTGGTGTTGACCAGTTCGTCGGATTCGTTGTGGTATTCGCGGCGTTCGGAGTGGCCGACCACCACATACGAGCAGTTCAGCTTGGCCAGCATCGCGGCCGACACCTCACCGGTGTAGGCGCCCGAGTCGTGGGCCGAGACGTCCTGCGCACCGAACTTCAGCGGCAGTTTGTCGCCCTCGATCAGGGTCTGCACCGAGCGGATGTCGGTGAACGGCGGAATCACCACCACTTCGCTCTTGGCGGCGTCGTGGCCCTGGTCCTTCAGGGTCCAGGCCAGCTTCTGCACCAGGCCGGTGGCCTCGACGTGGTCGAGGTTCATCTTCCAGTTGCCCGCCATCAACGGGGTACGTGCCATTCCTCAGTCCTCCAAAACTGCGAGTCCGGGCAGTTCCTTGCCCTCCAGGTATTCCAGCGAAGCCCCACCACCGGTGGAGATGTGGCCGAAGGCGTCGTCGGCGAAGCCGAGGTCGCGCACGGCCGCGGCCGAGTCACCGCCACCGACGACCGACAGGCCGTCGACCTTGGTCAGTGCTTCGGCGACCGCCTTGGTGCCTCCGGCGAAGGCCTCCCATTCGGCCACGCCCATCGGCCCGTTCCAGAACACCGTCTTGGCGGCCTCGATCTCGGCGGCGAAGGCCTTGGCCGATTCGGGGCCGATGTCCAGGCCCATCTGGCCGGCCGGGATGGCGTCCACCCCGACCACGGTGGCCGGGGAGTCGGCCTTGAATTCGGGGGCGACGACCACGTCGGTGGGCAACACGATCTTGCCCGCGGCGCGTTCGAGGTAGCCCTTGACGGTGTCGACCTGGTCCTCCTCCAGCAGGCTGGAACCGACCTCGTAGCCCTGGGCCTTGAGGAAGGTGAAGACCATGCCGCCGCCGATCAGCAGCTTGTCGGCGTGGGCGAGCAGGTTGTCGATGACCTTGAGTTTGTCGGACACCTTGGCGCCACCGAGCACGACCACGTAGGGGTGTTGGGTCTGCTCGGTGAGCTGCTTCATGACCTCGACCTCGGTCTTGACCAGTTCGCCGGCCGCGGCCGGCAGCAGCTTGGCCACGTCGTAGACCGAGGCCTGCTTGCGGTGCACCACACCGAAGCCGTCGGAGACGAAGACATCACCCAGGGCCGCGTACTTCTCGGCCAGGGCGGTGCGTTCGGCCTCGTCCTTGGACTGTTCGCCGGCTTCGAAGCGGACGTTCTCGACCACCAGCACGTCACCGTCGCCGAGGGCGTCGGCGGCGGCCTTGGCCGATTCGCCCACCACGTCGTCGGCGAGCTTCACATCCGCCCCCAGCAACTCACCCAGCCGCTTGGCAGCGGGTGCGAGCGAGTACTGGGGGTCGGGTGCGCCCTTGGGGCGGCCGAGGTGAGCCAGCACGATGATTCTGGCCCCCGCGTCCCGGAGCAGCGTCAGCGTCGGCAGTGACGCCTTGATACGTCCGTCGTCGGTGATCGTGTCACCGTCCAACGGGACGTTGAGGTCACAGCGGATCACGACCCGCTTGCCCCGAAGATCTCCCAGATCAGTGATTGACTTCACGTCGGCCTTTCCCCTCGGTAGTCGTGTCGGATCAGAGCTTGGAGCCGACCAGCAGGCTCAGGTCGACCAGACGGTTCGAGTAGCCCCACTCGTTGTCGTACCAGCCGACGACCTTGACC
>JAAYAO010000199.1 GCA_012719335.1 Propionibacterium sp.
GACCGGTTCGGGCTGGATCTGCCGGCCGATTCGATGGGGTACGGGCACAGCGCCGAGGAAGCCGCCCGGGTGCGCGTGGACGATGTCGGGTTGCTGCTCGGGTATCTCGAGGACGCCGGCCGGGCGAGTGCCGACTACGTCGCCGGGCTCACCGAGGCCGATCTGGACGAGGTGATCGATCGGGAGTGGGATCCGCCGGTCACCCGCGGGGTGCGGCTGGTCAGCATCGCCGACGACGCCGCCCAGCATGCCGGGCAGGCCGCCTATCTACGAGGAATCCCCGCCTCGTGACCGACGGGGACGGTCGAAGCGGGTGCGCTTGTGGGTGCCGTCGCACAACGGTTTGACCGCCGAACCACCGCACCGACACAGCGCGACCGACCCGCCGGTGTCCAGCCGGTTGCCGTCGGCGTCCAGCACCTCGAAATCGCCGCGCACCAACAACGGGCCCTGCGGGCACACCGTGATCCGGGCCGACTCGCTCACGCCACGCCCCGCGTTTCGCGGGCCGGCAGCGGCATCCGCAGGGACGACCGTCCGGTCTGCCAGCGGCCGATCAGGTACTCGCCGGCGAGCCGGTCGAGCTGTAACAGGCAGGCGGCCCCGAAGAACACCTCGGGCCACTGGCCGGGTTCGGCCTCGACCAGGCCCCCGGCCAGATCGCGTCCGGCGATCTGCTCGTGCAGGGCGTCGGCGGTGACGTGCTCGTCGAAGTAGGCGGCGGCCTCCTCCGGCCACCCCAGCCGGCGCAGCCCGCGGGCGTAGTTGCGGTTGGGTATCGACGAGGTCATCTCGAACGCGGCCAGGTGACCCGCGACCGCGCCGCGCAGCCGCCGGTGCAGGCCGAACAGGGTGATCGCGTTCAGCCCGGCCAGGGTGATCGCCGGGACGTGTTCGAGGTAGGCGCCGTAGTCGGTGCTCAACCCGGCCATCCGCATCGTCGTGGCGAACATCTGCGAATGCATCCGCTCGAGCAGGCCCCCGCCGTACTCATCGGCCTGGATCTCCACCAGAGCGGCCTTCGCCCGACCGCTGAGTCGGGGGATGGCGAAGGTGTGCGGGTCGGCCTCCATCAACTGGTACGGCGACTTCTGCACCAGCCACTCCAGCGCCTGTTCGACCGTGGCCTCCTCGGCCACGAACCGGGACACCGACGGCCCCGGGGCCGCGGCGGTCAACTCGAACAGCACCTGCGCCACGTCCTGGGCGGTGCGCACCCGCGGCGCCTCCTCGGTGACCAGAGCGCGTAACTCGGCCTCGAACCGGTCCTCCAGGGTGCCGCGCAGAGCGAGCAGGGCGGGCTCCCACTCCCATCGCTCGTCCACCCCGTCGATACCGCGGTAATGCAGCGCGTACAGCAGAAACAGGGCCAGTTGAAAGTCCTCGTCGTGCAACGGCTCGGGCCACGACATGGGGACGCCGGTGGGCAGGTCCGCCGCGATCCCGGTCGGGGAGGACAACAGGACGTCGCGAACGGCTGCGCTCAAGGGGCCACGGGCCGATGGCAGAAGCATGGGTCCTTCCTCGGTCTGCTGTTGTGGACGGGGTCCGCCGGGCGCGGAGCCTCGTGGGGCAGCGTAGTTCTTCACCCCAACAGGTGAAGGTGTTCACGCTACCGGGCCGATCCGGCCACAGTGCCACCCGCAGGGGTGTCGTGATGCGCCACGGGGACGACAAGGGTGGAAGTCCGGCAACCCGAGGAGCAACGATGGCGAAGAAGAAGCAGCAGAAGTCGGCACCCGGCCCGAAGGACCTGCGCGGGCAGGCGGACGAGATCCACCAGGGGGTGCAGGACGACCTCCGGATGACCACCGCCCAGGGCGCGCCGATGTCGGACGACCAGAACTCCCTGCGCGCCGGCGACCGCGGCCCCACCCTGCTGGAGGACTTCGCGCTGCGCGAGAAACTCTTCCACTTCGACCACGAACGCATCCCCGAACGCGTCGTCCACGCCCGCGGCTACGGGGCGCACGGCTACCTCGAAACGCTGGAGGCCATTCCGGAGCTGACCAGCGCAGCCCTCTTCCAGAAGAAGGGCACCCGCACCGAGGCCTTCGTCCGGTTCTCGACTGTGGCGGGCAACCTGGGTAGTTTCGACCTGGCCCGGGACGTGCGTGGTTTCGCGGTGAAGCTGTACACCACCGAGGGCAACTGGGACATCGTCGGCAACAACATCCCGGTGTTCTTCATTCAGGACGCGATCAAGTTCCCCGATTTGGTGCACGCGGTCAAGGAGGAACAGGATCGCGGCTGGCCTCAGGCCCAGTCCGCCCACGACACCTTCTGGGACTTCATTTCGTTGATGCCCGAGGCCACCCACATGGTGATGTGGCAGATGTCGGACCGGGCGATCCCGCGTTCCTTCCGCTTCATGGAGGGCTTCGGGGTGCACACCTTCCGGATGATCAACGCCGAGGGCAGGGTGTCACTGGTCAAATTCCACTGGAAGCCCCGCCAAGGCCTGCAGTCGGTGCTGTGGAACGAAGCGGTGAAGATCAACGGCGCCGACCCCGACTTCCACCGCCGCGACCTGTACAACGCGATCCATGCCGGTGATCATCCGCAGTGGGATCTGGGTATCCAGGTCTTCGACGAGGAGTTCGCCGACTCCTTCGACTTCGATGTGCTGGACCCGACCAAGATCATCCCCGAGGAGATCGTGCCGGTGCGCACCATCGCCCGGCTGACACTGGATCGCACGGTGACCAACGTGTTCTCCGAGACCGAGCAGGTCGCGTTCATGACCCAGAACATTCCGCCCGGCATCGACTTCAGCGACGACCCGTTGCTGCAGGGACGCAACTTCAGCTACCTCGACACCCAGTTGAAGCGCTTGGGGTCGACCAACTTCAGCCAGTTGCCGGTGAACGCCCCGCGTTGCCCGGTGGCGCACTTCCAACGCGACGGGCACATGCAGCACGACCTGCAGCAGGGCCGGGCCAACTACGAACCGAACTCGTTCACCGGCGAGGAACGCGGCCCCCGGGCCGACACCGACGCCGGGTTCGCGACCGTCCCCGACGCCGAGGTGGAGCCGAAGCGACGGGTCCGTGCCGAGTCCTTCGCCGACCACTACAGCCAGGCCCGCCAGTTCTGGATCAGCCAGACCCCGGTGGAGCAGGAGCACATCGTCAAGGCCTTCGCCTTCGAGTTGGGCAAGTGCGAACTGGAACGCATCCGCACCGCGATGCTGGCCAACCTGCGCAATGTGGACGAGGACTTCGCCCGGCAGGTGGCCGACGAACTCGGCATGAAACTGCCGAAGGCCGCCCCGGCCGCGGTGGCCACCCGCACCGACCTGCCCGAATCGCCGGCGCTGAGCATTCTGCGGCGCGGCCCGGAGGATTTCGGCGGCCGCAAGCTCGGCATCCTGGTCACCGACACATCCGACGCCGATCTGGTGCAGGCGGTCACCGAGGTGTTCACCGCCGGTGGGGCGCAGGTGGAGTTGGTCGGTGACACCGCCGGGCTGAAGGTCGGCGGCACCCCGGTCGACCATTCGGTGGAGGGTGGCCCATCGGTGCTCTTCGACGCGGTCGCCCTGCTGCCGGGCGCCGGCGCGAAGACACTGGCCCAACGGTCCACCGCCCAGGACTTCGTCTCCGATGCCTTCGCCCACCTGAAGTTCATCGGCCACGATGCCGAGTCGAAGGCCCTCTTCGCCGCCGCCGGACTGGACGGCAAGCTGGACGACGGAACGATGGCCCTCGACGCCGACAACGCCGCGGAGTTCTACCGCGTCTGCGCC
>JAAYAO010000200.1 GCA_012719335.1 Propionibacterium sp.
GCCGAGGTCGAGCGGGGCGGCCGGGTCGGCGTCGATGATCGTGGTCAGGTTGGCCGGCCAGATCCAGGCGTCGGTGCCGGAGAGTTCGGTCAGCGGCCACCAGCGGTGCGACTGCAGCTTCACCAGCTCCTCCTCGGTGTGGCCGGCGGTGCTGACCTCGTACCGCTCGGTGCGCAGCACGAAGAAGTGTTCCTCCTGTTCCAGCACCTGATCGGAGTAGCCGTGCACCGTGACCCGGCGGGCCACCGGGCCGAGCAACGCGGTGGGGTCGACCCGCAGGCCGGTTTCCTCCTGCAGTTCGCGCACCGCCGCCGACAACACCGTCTCCCCCGGGTCGATGCCACCTCCCGGTGTCACCCACCAGCGACACCCCGGCACGCCCGGGTCGGAGTCCTCGAAGAGCAGCACGGCATCATCGGCGAGCACCACCACCCGGGCAGCGACCCGTCGTTTCCACGGCCGCTCCCCCGGCTCGGGCAGACCGGCCGGCGCCTCTGGAGGAGTGGGGCGGGGCGGCTGATCAACCATCGTGTCCTTCTTCGCGGAGGGGGTCCCGGTGAAAGGTGAGTGTACTTGCCGCCGCTTTCGGGGCCTCTTAGAGTCCGTGAAGAATTCGCTGCCCATCTCACCGACGGAGACTCCATGGCCTGGCCCGATGCTGTTGCGAAACCCTTCGAAACCCATCTCGAGGACGTGCTGGGTGAACAACTCGAGGTTTTCGTCCACCGGCCGCGTACCCTGCGCGAGATGCTGGAGCACACCGACCGCTTCGACGACATCGAGTACCTGATCATCGATGAGCATCGGTTGACCTACGCCGAGGTGCGCCGGATGGTCGCGGCCCTGTCGACCGCCCTGCACGAGCAGTACGGTGTGACCCACGGTTCCCGGGTCGCGATTCTGGGCGAGAACATGGTCGAGTGGCTGCTCACCTTCTGGGCCACCACCGTGCTGGGCGGCATCACCGTGGGCATCAACTCCTGGTGGTCGCCCGACGAGATCGCCTTCTACATGGACGACTGCGAGCCGACGATCATCGCGGTGTCGGACCGGATGCGTGACCACCTGCCCGAGCAGACCCCACCCCTGGTGCGGATGGACTCGATCATCGACGAGCTGATCACCCCGAACCTGGGTGCAGCGATGCCCGCCGCCGAGATCGACGAGGACGACCCCGTGGTCATCCTGTACACCTCGGGCACCACCGGCCGGTCGAAGGGTGCGGTGAACACCCACCGCAACGCGATCTCGATGGTGATGTTGCAGTCGATGGCCCGCATGGCGAAGTTCTTCGCCGACCCGAACTCCCCGCGCGACATCGGCGCCACCAGTTTCCCCTTCTTCCACGTCTCCGGTCTCTATGGCTCGCTGCTGGTGCCGCTGATGGCCGGTGACACCTCGGTCTTCCTGACCGGCAAGTTCGATGCCGCCAAGGTGCTGCGCGCGGTGGACGCCGAAGGCTGCACCAAGATCTCGATCGTGCCGACCACCGGCTGGCGGATCGCCCGGGAACTGCAGGCCAACCGCGACCAGTACGACCTGAGCACGCTGCAACGGTTCACCGGGGGCGGCGCCCCGATGACCCCGGCCATGCAGGAAGCCCTGCGCGAGCAGATCCCGCACATCCAGTTCGCCTTCGGCTACGGGCTCACCGAGTGCGCCGGCCTGGCCACCGGTGCCAGCAACGACATGTTGAGCCGCAACCCGAACACGGCCGGTGTCCCCTACCCCACCGCCCAGGTGCAGATCTGGGACGAGAACGACGTGCCCCAGCCCGACGGCACCGAGGGTCTGGTAATGGTGCGCGGGCCGATGGTGATGCCGGGTTACTGGGACAACGAAGCCGCCAACGACAAGACCTTCGCCCCCGGCCACTGGTTGCGCACCGGCGACCTCGGCACCCTCACCGACGGTGAGCTGGAGCTGACCGGACGCCGCTCCGACCTGATTCTGCGCGGCGGCGAGAACGTGTACCCCGCCGAGATCGAGTTCGCCCTGGAGGAGCATCCGGCAATCGTCGAGGTGGTCGTGGTGGGCGTGGCCCACCCCGATCTGGGCCAGGAGGTGTGCGCCCACGTGGTGGTCAACTCCGACGTCACCGGCGAGGACCTCACCGAGTTCCTCAAGCCCCGGTTGGCCTACTTCAAGATTCCCAGCAAGTGGGTGATCGGCCGCGGCCCGCTGCCCCGCACCGCCTCCGGCAAGATCATGCGCAAGCAACTGCAGTCGTGACCCGCGATGCCTGGCAGCCCCTGCTCGACCGGTTGACCGAGCGTCGGGAGGCTGCCCGGGCGATGGGCGGGCCACAGAAGCTGGCCACCCGCGCCGAGCGCGGCCGGGCCACCGCCCGCGGGACGATCGCGCACCTGCTGGACGCCGACAGTTTCGTCGAGTTCGGGGTGCTGGCCGGTGAAGACCTGCCGGCCGACGCCTTCGTGGCCGGTTGGGGCACCATCGAGGGACGCCCGGTGTTCGTCGGCGCCGAGGACGGTTCGGTCGCCGGTGGGTCCATCGGCACGGCCGGGGCCACCAAGCGGGCCCGGCTGATCGAGCTGGCCCGGCGGGAACGCCGTCCCCTGGTGTTGATCCTGGACGGCGCCGGCCACCGGGCCACCAACGCCCTGCGTCCGCACCGGCCGGCCCCCAACGACCTGCAGGGGCTCGCCGACCTGGTCGGCCTGGTACCGATCGCCACCATCGTGATCGGCCCCTCGGCCGGGCACGGCGCGCTCGCCGCCCCGATGAGCGACTACTGCGTGATGGTCACCGGGCACGGGGCCCTGTTCACCGCCGGGCCGCCCCTGGTGGCGGCCGCCAGCGGCGAGCAGGTGAGCGTCACCGACCTGGGCGGACCGGCGGTGCACCTGGCCAGTGGCCTAGCCCACGCCGAAGCCCCCGACGCCGCCGCGGCCTGCGCCGCGGTGCGGCAGTGGTTGGGCTACCTGCCGGACGCGGCCGGGGAGGCCCCGCCCCGCGAACACTCCGGCGATGTCGGCCCGCGGGCCACCGACGCCCTGTTGGATCTGATTCCGGTCGACGCCCGCACCCCCTACGACATGACCGAGGTCATCGACGAGCTGTGCGACCACGATTCGGTGCTGCCCTGGCAACCCGGCCACGGCCCGTCCCTGATCTGTGCCCTGACCCGGCTGGGCGGGCACACCGTGGCGGTGGTGGCGAACCAGCCATTGGTGCTGGCCGGATCGCTGGACGTGGCCGCGGCCGACAAAGGGGCCCGGTTCCTGGACTTCTGCGGCACCTTCGGCCTGCCCGTGCTGTTCCTGACCGACAACCCGGGCGTGTTGGCCGGGTCGGCCAGTGAACGGGCCGGCATCCTGCGGGCCTCCTCGCGAATGTTCCTGGCCCAGCGGCGGCTGCGGGCACCGAAACTGCAGGTGACTATTCGCAAGGCCTTCGGCTTCGGGTCGTCGGTGATGGCCGCCAACCCCTTCGACGCCCAGAGTGCGTCACTGGCGCTGCCGACCGCCACCCTCGGCGGGATCCCGGCGAAGGTCGGTGGGGAGACCGCCAAGGAGGACGAGGACACCCGCGCGGCGTTGGCCGCGAACGAGTCCTCCGGGCCGTGGCGGGGTGCGACGGTGGGCACCTGGGACGACATCGTCGATCCACGGGAGTTGCGCAATGTGGTGCTGTCGGTACTGGCCCGCGGTGAGGGGACTCAGGCCTCGACCACCCCCGAAAAGGTGCACACCCGGTAACAAACGAATAACGACCACTCAACGCACTGTTTCACCTAGCCAGACGTGGGTTGAGCGCGCCGGACCCACCCCGTATAGCGATATTTACCAACCTTTTCCGAGCCAGCCCACCAGTCAACTGGTCTAGTGTCGAACCGCAGAACCACAGAGCACGCCGGTCTGCGGGGGCCGAATCGTGTGCGAAACAGTGAACCCGCCGGAGGCAGGATGAGCGACGACGATATCGTCGTGCGGGCACGGCACTTGTACAAGGTGTTCGGCCCCGACGAGGCGAAGATCGGCGCCAGACTGGAAGCCGGCGAGACCGTGGATTTCGAGACCGTGCGGGGAACCGCGGCGGTGATCGACGCTGACTTCGCTGTGCGCAAGGGTGAGACCTTCGTGGTGATGGGGCTGTCCGGTTCGGGCAAGTCGACCCTGATCCGGATGCTGAACGGGCTGAACCAGCCCACCGCCGGCGTCGTGGAGATCAACGGCACCGACATCACCAACGCCTCGCGCGACCAACTGCGCCGGGTGCGCCGCGAGGAGATCTCGATGGTCTTCCAGCACTTCGCCCTGCTACCGCACCGCACGGTGGCCGCCAACGTGGGCTACGGCCTCGAGGTGAAGCGCACTCCCAAGGCCGAACGCAACGAGATCGCCCGGCACTGGATGGAACAGGTCGGGCTGGGCGATGCCGGCCACAAATACCCCGACGAACTCTCCGGCGGTATGCGTCAGCGGGTCGGTCTGGCCCGAGCCCTGGCCGCCGGCACCGACATCCTGCTGATGGACGAGGCCTTCTCCGCACTCGACCCGCTGATCCGTTCCGACCTGCAGGCCCAACTGGTCGAGATGCAGAAAGAACTCGGCAAGACCATCGTCTTCATCACCCACGACCTGAACGAAGCGATGCGCCTGGGGCACCGGGTGGCGGTGATGCGGCAGGGCCGGATCGTCCAGATCGGCACCGCCCCCGAACTGATCACCGCACCGGCCGACGACTACGTGGCCCGCTTCATCGCCGACGTGGACCGCAGCCGGGTGCTCACCGCCGGCATGGTGGCCGACACCACCGCCCCGTCGACCAGCGACATGCAAGCCCTCGGCTCCGACCTGGCCGCCGAGATGGTGCGCACCGGGCACACCGTGACCAGCGTGCTGGGCCCCGATGACCGGCCGCGCGGGGTCGTCCTGCTCGGTGATGCCGAATCCGAGCCGTCCCGGACGGTGTCCGAACTGCTGCTCACCGAACCGACCGTGCAGCGGGTCGTGCCGATCGCCGACCTGTTCGCCAAGGCCGCCAACCAGCGTGGCCCGCTGGTCGTCATTGAGCGGAGCGGACGGTTCGTGGGCCTGCTCAACCAGGACCGACTGCTCGATTCGATGTCGAACGACACCGGCCAACCCGCTGCGTCCACCGGAGGTGCGCTGTGATCGACACCCTCCTGCGTCTGCTGCGCTGGATCATCGACCCCGAGATTCCGCTGGGCATCTGGGTGCGCGACGGCATCCGCTGGCTGCAGAACAACGTCGCCTGGCTCTTCGACGGCATCCACACCGCCCTGTCGACGATCTACGACGCCTTCTACACGGTGCTCACCTGGCCGCCGTACTGGGTGATCATCCTGATCTTCGCCGCCATCGCCTGGCTCGCCTCGTCCTGGCGACTGGCCGTGTTCACCGTGATCGGATTCTGGGTGATCCAGGCCTTCGATCAGTGGAACAACGCGATGAGCACCATTTCGCTGGTGGTGCTGGCGGTACTGTTCGCGCTGCTGTTGTCGATTCCGCTGGGCATCTGGGCGGCGCGGTCGGACACCGTGTCCAAGATCGTCAAACCGATCCTCGACCTGATGCAGACGATGCCGGCGATGGTCTACCTGGTGCCGGCGATCGTGCTGTTCGGCATCGGCCCCACCCCGGGCGCGATCGCGACCCTGATCTTCGCGATGCCCCCCGGCGTCCGGCTGACCGAGTTGGCGATCCGCCAGGTCGACAAGGAACTGGTCGAGGCCGGCTACGCCTTCGGTTCGACCCCCGGACGGGTGCTGGGCCAGATCCAGTTGCCCGCCGCGATGCCGACCATCATGGCCGGCGTCAACCAGGTGATCATGCTCGCCCTGTCCATGGTGGTGCTGGCCGGCATGGCCGGTGCCGGTGGCCTGGGCGGCGACGTGGTCGGCTCGCTGACCACCCTGAACGTCCCGCTCGGTGTCGAAGCCGGTCTGGCCGTGGTGATCATCGCGATCTTCCTCGACCGCACCAGCGCCTCGGTCGGGCAGCGACGTCGCCGGCGCCGGCGGGTGCGCACCACGGGTGCCGCCGCCGAGGCCGAGATGGAGGCCGAGGCCGCCGATCAGCCCGAGAACACGTCCACCCCCGACGAACCCGAGAACCCCGAGAACACCGACGAAACCGAACGGAGAAACACATGAAGAAGGTCGGACTGAGCGCACTGGCACTGGCCGGTGCCCTATTCCTCGCCGCCTGTGGCGGCGGCACCGATAACGGAGCCACCGGTGGCGGCGATGGCGGCAACGGCTGCGCGGATCGTCCCGAAACCGCGGCCGACTGGGGCGAGTGCACCCCCACCGAGTACCTCGAGGACGCCTCCGGCATGGACGAGGACGGCGAGAAGGAACTCACCATCGGCGCCTTCAACGGCTGGGACGAGTCCTTCGCCACCGCACACCTGCTGAAGGCCGTGCTGGAGGGCGAGGGCTACACCGTCAGCGTCGAGGCCTTCGAGGCCGCCCCCGCGTTCGCCGGTGTGGCCCGCGGTGACATCGACTTCGTCACCGACGTCTGGATGCCGGTCACCCACCCGCAGTACATCGACGAGTTCGGCAGCGACCTGGTGCACCTGGGCTGCTGGTACGACAACGCCAAGCTGACCATCGCGGTCAACGAGGACTCCCCGGCGCAGAGCATCGCCGACCTGCCCGATCTGGCCGATGAGTACGGCGGCAAGCTGTACGGCATCGAGGCCGGCGCCGGCCTGACCAAGGTCACCCAGGAGGAGGCCATCCCGACCTACGGTCTGGACGCCTACGAGTTCGTGGTGTCCTCGACCCCGGCCATGTTGGCCCAGGTCGACCGGGCCACCAGCCGTGACGAGAACGTCGTGGTGACCCTGTGGCGTCCGCACTGGGCCTACGCCTCGTGGCCGCTGCGCGACCTGGAGGACCCGGAGGGCGCCATGGGCGGCGCCGAGGTGATCTCGTCGGCCGGTAGCACCGACTTCGCCGAGAACAACCCGAAGGCCGCCCAGATCGTCACCAACCTGGTGCTGGGCGACGACGAGTTGGCCGAGCTGCAGGACTACATGATGAGCCCGCAGCACTTCGACGGCGCCGACCACGACGCCGCCGTGGAGAAGTGGCTGGGTGAACACCCCGACTTCGCCGAGCAGTTGATCGCCGGCGAGCTGGGCTGACGCCGCAACACCACAGCACAAGGGCGTGCTGGGAAGGGGTCCGTCGCAACCGCGGCGGGCCCCTTTCGTTGCCCGCTCACCGGCCGTCCGGGTGACCCGGCCCACATTCACCGCCTACCGTGGTTGCCCCGAGGAGAGGACGATCGATATGCGCATCACCAATACCGACGGCACCCAGCGCGGACTGCGCAACCTGGCCCCGAACATCGTGGACGCGGCCCACGGCTTCGCCGGTGCGATCTATCAGAACTGCACCCTGCCGCTGCGCCTGTTCGAGGCGGCCCGGATCGAAACCGCGCTGATCAACGGCTGCATGCTGTGCATGAACTGGCAGACCGCGCGCGATTCGACCAATGTCGGCCCCGACGGCGGGGTGACCACGAACGGCCCCGCCCCCGATCAGGCCTTCTACGACACCGTGCTGGCCCGGCGCACCGATGGCCTGGACGAGCGCGAGATCGCCGCGGTGGAGTTCGCCCGCGGGATGGGCACCAACCCGCAGGGCCTGTCGGCCGATGAAGAGCTCTGGGCCCGGATGCAGGACCTGTTCACCGACGCGGAGATCGTCGAGCTCACCTACTGCATCGCCGGCTGGATGGGTCTGGGCCGGGTCGCCCACGTGCTCGGCACCGACGAATCCTGCGGCGTCCCCGAGGCTGCCGAGGGACAGTTCGAGATCACTCAGCTCATTCGGGCCGGCAACCTCGTCCGACTCTGAGACCACCCGATACCCGGCAGTTGTTCGACGCCGATCGCACCCTTCCGCCACCGTGACCCCGATGACCGACCCGACCGCCGATTGGGCCCTGAACTCCCCCATCCGACGGGTGGAGTGCGGCGACACCCCGGCTGACCCGAAGGTCTGGCCGTTCACCATCGCGGCGGTGCGCCAACTGCTGGACGAGGGGCTCGATCCGGGCCGGGCCACCGTGCTGGTCGGTGAGAACGGGTCGGGCAAATCCACCGTGGTGGAGGCGATTGCCGAGGC
>JAAYAO010000201.1 GCA_012719335.1 Propionibacterium sp.
GCGCGGTGCTGATCGACCATGCCGGGCAGCCGGTGATGGCCGGGGTGCATCCGCTGGCCGATCTGGCCCCGCGCGATGTGGTGTCGGCCACCATGCACGCCCACCTGCAACGCACCGGCGAACCGCACCTGTTCCTGGACGGAACCGGTCTGGGCGCCGAGGTATGGCACTCGCACTTCCCGACGATCCGGCAGATGTGCCGCGAGCACGGCATCGACCCGATGACCGACCCGATCCCGGTGCAACCCGGGGCGCATTACCTGTGCGGTGGGGTGGCCGCCGATCTGACCGGCCGCACCTCGGTACCGGGTCTGTACGCGGTCGGTGAGGTGGCCGGCACCGGCCTGCACGGGGCCAACCGGTTGGCCTCCAACTCGGTGCCCGAAGCGTTGGTGGCCGGTGATGCGGTCGGTGCCCGGTTGGCCGCCGAACTCGCCCCGGCCGGCACGTTGACCCCGGTCGGCGCCGGTGGCGGCACCCCGGTCGACCTGGTCGACCCGTCCGCGATCGGGACGATTCGGGACGCGATGACCGCCGGCGCGTCGGTGTCCCGCTCCGAAACCGGGCTGGCCGCCGCCGCGGCCGACCTGACCGGGCTGCCCGGCACCACCGGGCTGACCCACCGGGCCGTCACCGCCACCAACCTGCACACGGTGGCCACCCTGGTGCTGGCCGCCGCCCGGGCCCGCACCGAATCCCGCGGGGCGCACCGCCGGGTCGACCACCCCGACACCGAATCCGGCTGGGCCCGGCACATCACCCTGCGGCGCAGCCCGACCGGCGAGGTGGTGCTCGACACCAGCCCGCTGACCCCGTCCACCCGTCCGACCCGAACCGAAACGGAAGCAGCATGAGCACCTGGCCCTGGCCGTCCGAACTCACCATCGCCCTCGAGGATGCCGGGCTGGACCCGGCCCACGTCCACGAGGTCGCCACCCGCACCCTGGACGAGGATCTGTCCTGGGGCCCCGATGTCACCACCGAGGCCACCCTGGACGCCGATGCGCGGGGTACCGCCGACGTGGTGGCCCGCCAACCCGGCTGCCTGGCCGGGGTGCCGGTGGCCGCCGCGGTGGTCTACACCCTGGCCGCCCGGCAGGGCACCGACGTGTCGGTCGAGCTGGTCGCCGCCGATGGTGACCGGGTCTCTCCCGGCGACCCGGTGCTCACCGCGACCGGCCCGCTGCGCACCCTGCTGACCGCGGAACGGTCGATGCTGAATCTGCTCTGCCAGCTCTCCGGGGTGGCCACCGGCACCGCGGCCTGGGCCGATGCGTTGACCGGCACCGGGGCGAAGGTGCGCGACACCCGCAAGACCGTGCCCGGCCTGCGGGTGCTGCAGAAGTACGCGGTGCGCTGCGGTGGCGGGGTGAACCACCGGCTCGGCCTGGGTGATGCCGCCCTGATCAAGGACAACCATGTCGCCGGGGCCGGTTCGGTGTCGGCCGCCTACGCCGCGGTCAAGGCTCACGCCCCGACCATCGAGGTCGAGGTCGAATGCGACACCGTCGAGCAGGTCCGCGAGGCCGTCGAGGCCGGCGCCGACCTCATTCTGCTCGACAACATGAGCCCCGACGTCCTGCGCGAGGCGGTCGCGATCACCGGCCCCCGCGGGGTGCGCACCGAGGCCAGCGGCGGGCTGGTGTTGGCCGATGCCGCCGCGGTGGGTGCCACCGGCGTCGACTACATCTCGGTCGGGGCACTGACCCACTCGTCGGTGGTGCTCGACCTCGGTTTCGATCTGCGCGCCTGACGCCCCGACTGCAAACCGCCTTCTCACGGGCCGATACACCGATAACCGCGGTGTCGTGCCCGGAGAAGGCGGTTTTCAGTCGGCTCAGTCGGAGATCCAGGCCTTCTCGAAGCCCACCTGGGCGTCGTTGCCGGGCTGGATGCCGTGCACGTTGTCGGCCCACATCACCATGTTGGCGTTGCCCCCGTACACCACCGTGGGTAGTTCGGTGAGGATCTCGTTCTCGATCCGCTGCAGCACCTCGGCGCGGTCGTCGCCCTCGGTCATCCGCAGTTCGTCGACCAGTGCGTCGTAATCCGGGTCGTTGAAGCCGGAGGCGTTGGCCGCCGAGGTCGAATGGAAGGACGCGAACAGTCGCCAGTACGGGTCGTCGTCGCCCAGGGCCAGACCCTGCTGGGCGAAGTCGAAGTTGCGCTCGATGAAGGTCTTGTTGATGCCGTCGGCGACGGTGCGGGCGTAGTCGTTCTCGACGGTGAACCCGACCGCCTCCAGTTGGGCCTTGACCCCCAGGGTGAGTTCGCGGGTTTCCGGGTCACCCATGCTGGTCAGTTCCACCGTGCCGTCGAAGCCGGCCGCCTTGGCCTCGTCCAGCAGTTCGGTGGCCTTCTGCCGGTCGAGTTCGCGTACCTCGGCGTCCTCGTTGTGCCAGCGCGAGGCCGGGCCGAAGACGTGCCGCGACGGCATCCCGACCCCGTCGAACACCCGGTCGGTGAGTTCCTCACCGTCGATCGCGTGGGCGATCGCCTCGGCGATCTGCGGGTACTCCGCGGCGGGACGACCCTCGGCCCGGTTGATCATGATGATCCGGCCGAAGCTCTCCACCGAGACCCAGCCGGAGACATCGGCGGTCAGGGCCCGTTCGACCACCCGGCTGTCCCGCACGATGGCACCCTGGACGGTGCCACCGTCGAGGCTCTCGAGCTTGGTCTCATCGGCCCCCAACCAGACGAACCGCAGCTGGTCGAGGTGCGGCGCACCGTCCCAGTAGTTCGGGTTGGCGGTCAGCACCAGTTCTTCCTGCGGCCGGTACGACTCGAAGGTGAACGCGCCCGCACCGATCGGACGGAAGCCCTCGGGCCCGTCGGCGATCGCGGCCGGGGCCACGATGAAACCAATGCCCATGCCGAGGGCGAACGGGAAGGTCGCCCACCCCTGACGCAGGGTGACCCGGACGGTGCGGTCGTCGACCTTCTCCGCCCCGCCCCATTGGGGGCCGACCACACCCAGGTCGGAGCCCTGGTTCTCGAGGTAGTAGGCGAAGGAGCCGAGCACCGCGTCGGCGTCGACCGGGCTGCCGTCGGAGAACTCCGCACCCTCGCGCAGGGTGATCGTCCATTCGGTGTGGTCGTCGTTGGATTCGACCGATTCGGCGAGCCGCGGTTCGAAGGCCTGCTCGCGCTGGTTCCACCGGATCAGCGGGTCGTACAGGGCGGTCATCACAGTGCCGGCGGAGTACCCGGTGTACAGGTTCCGGGTCGGATCCAGGCTGCGGGTTTCGGCGAAGTCGGCGAAGGTGAGGGTGCCGCCCGAGGTCGGCTCCCCCGGTGGGTCGGCTTCGTGGAAGCCCGGCGTGAAGAGGGCACCGGCATCTCCGGTGTCGTCCCCGCCCCCGGCATCCGATTCGTCACCGCGAGCACACGCACTCAGGGCCAGTACCGCTGCGAGCAACACGGCGGTTACCGTCCGCACTGTCTTCTTTGCCATGGCCTACTCCTTGAACCCGTCGAAACCGGAGCCCGGTGGCGTCGGGTTGGTTGCTGCTGTCGGGACGGCCCCGCGGGCCGCCGCAACCGACGCGACGCCGGGAAACGTTTACCGAGTAAGCCACCTAAGGCGTGGTCCTTAAAAGGATCTTCCGGTGAGCGGGACGGGCAGTGCCCGGGCACGACGAAGCCCGCCGCCCGAGCAGGACGACGGGCCGGGTCGCGGTGGGCTCAGCCCTGCGAGTCGGTGTCCGGGCGTCGTTGGATGGTCAGCACGGTGGGCTTGGAGACCTCGGCGAAGAAGTCGTTGCCCTTGTCATCAACCACGATGAAGGCCGGGAAGTCCTCGACCTCGATCCGCCAGACCGCCTCCATGCCGAGCTCGGGGTACTCCAGCACCTCGACCTTCTTGATGCAGTCCTGGGCCAACCGGGCGGCCGGGCCACCGATCGACCCCAGGTAGAAACCGCCGTACGTGCCACAGGCGTCGGTGACCTGCTGGGAGCGGTTGCCCTTGGCCAGCATCACCATCGAGCCGCCGGCGGCCTGGAACTGGTCGACATAGGAGTCCATCCGGCCGGCCGTGGTCGGGCCGAAGGAACCGGACGCCATGCCCTCGGGGGTCTTGGCCGGGCCGGCGTAGTACACCGGGTGATCCTTCAAGTACTGCGGCATCCCCTCGCCGGCCTCCAGCCGCTCACGGATCTTGGCGTGGGCGATGTCACGGGCTACCACCAAGGTGCCGGTCAGCGACAGCCGGGTCTTCACCGGATGCTTGGACAGCTCGGCGCGGATCTCGTCCATCGGCCTGGTCAGGTCGATCTGCACCACCGCGTCCGCGTCACCCTCGACACCGAGATCGGCGTCGGTCACCTCGGGCAGGTACTGCGCCGGATCGAACTCGAGTTGCTCGATGAACACGCCCTCGGGGGTGATCTTGCCCAGGCACTGACGGTCGGCCGAGCAGGACACCGCCATCGCCACCGGCAGCGAGGCACCGTGGCGCGGCAACCGGACCACCCGCACGTCGTGGCAGAAGTACTTGCCGCCGAACTGGGCGCCGATACCCATCTGCCGGGTGAGTTCGAGAACCTTCTCCTCCATCTCCAGATCCCGGAAACCGCGCCCGGTGGCGGCGTTGCCGTCGGTGGGCAGGGAGTCGAGGTACTTCGCCGAGGCGTACTTGGCGGTCTTCAGCGCGAACTCCGCCGAGGTGCCGCCGACCACGATCGCCAGGTGGTAGGGCGGGCAGGCCGCGGTGCCCAGCGAGCGGATCTTCTCGTCCAGGAACTTCATGATCGAGTCCGGGTTGAGGATGGCCTTGGTTTCCTGGAAGAGGTACGACTTGTTGGCCGAGCCGCCACCCTTGGCCATGAACAGGAACTTGTACTGGTTCTCGTGGCCGTTGATCGTGTCGGCGTAGAGCTCGATCTGGGCCGGCAGGTTGGAGCCGGTATTCTTCTCCTCGAAGAAGGTGACCGGGGCGTTCTGCGAGTAGCGCAGGTTCAGTTTGGTGTAGGCGTCGTACACCCCGCGCGAAATCGGCTCCTCGTCGGTGCCGGCGGTCAACACCTGCTGGCCGCGCTTGCCCATCACGATCGCGGTGCCGGTGTCCTGACACATCGGCAGCACCCCGCCGGAGGCGATCTGCGCGTTCTTCAGCAGATCGAGGGCGACGAACTTGTCGTTCGCCGAGGCCTCCGGGTCGTCCATGATCTTCTGCAACTGGGCCAGGTGGGCCGGGCGCAGGAAGTGGGCGATGTCGTGCATCGCGGTTTCGGTGAGCAGCCGCAGCGCCTCGGGGTCGACCTCGAGAAAGGTTCGGCCGCCGGGGCCCTCGACGGTGCGCACACCCTCGGTGGTCAGCAACCGGTACGGGGTCTCGTCGGCCCCCAGCGGCAACAGGTCTTCATAGGCGAACTCGGCCATCGCTCACTCCTCGCATAGGTCTGCTCCCAATCCTGTCACCGCGCGATAATCCGTGGACCGCCGGGTCGGGGCCGACGCCGAGCAGCGCCGGCCGATGGGCGGGCACACCCCGCTGGGGAGCGCGACACGCAGAAGGGATGAACGCATCCACCCCCGGATTTCGCCGCGCCGCCGCTGACCTGCAGCAGTGATCCCCACCCCGGCGGACAATCTGAGCCCCTTCGGCCCAAGCGTTTCGGGAGCTTCTCGCCCATGGTGAGGGTGGGAGGAAATCATGCATGCACTCAAGTACGTTCGTCCGTTCGCCCTGGTGGCGGCGGTGTCGCTCGTCCTGGCGGGTTGCGGGGCCGATGAGCCTTATGACCTGACCACCGATTACGTCCCCGCCGAGGTTCCGGCAAGCGTCGAGGTGAATACCGACGTGCAGGAGATGGAGGTCGTCAACGCCGAGAGCGACGAGATGGAGAATTTCAATCAGGGCACGTTCGCCGAGGTCGAGGGGCTGGCCGAGGCCGCCGAGAAGTGGCAGGCCCTCGGTGAACAAACCGACGAGGAGCTGGGCCGCGACGATTTCGGCCACGTCAACGTCTTCGCGCAGGCCGACGAGGCCGGGGGCGCGTCCTACGGCCAGGCAGTCTTCATCAACAGCGGTGCGAACGACTGGGCGGCGGCGCCGGGTTCGTACACCTTCGAGGTGATCTGCTTCTCGCCGATCGGGGTGGGGTACACGGTGCGGGCCGACGCCGAGGACGAAAGCGGCGGCTGGGTCGTCGCCGGCACCTGTGGCGACGAACAGGCCACCACCTATCGCCACACCTACGAGAACCCCTCGGCGGAGGCGGCGATCGGTCAGATCACCTTCCTGGCCGACGAACCGGCCCCCGGCTTCGCCATCATTCGCGTGGACGTCGACTGAACAGCAACTCCGGATCCGACGCTGGTTGAGCCGCCCGCGCAGCGGGCGCGTCGAGACCCGGTGCCCTTCGGTGCAATAGTGCGCACCGGACCGGCGTCCAGAGAGGCCGCGTGACAACGGCCGACCCCTCGATGACTCAAACCTCGAACATGGGGCGAGCCGCGACCATGGCTTCGGGGCTCCCCTCGCTCGAGGCTTCAGTCATGACCGGCGGCCCGTGACCGGATTCCTCACGGGCTCCACCGGCACGCCCTTCCCGAGACCGGATCAGCCGGCGGCTGGATCAGGACTCCGTCGCCCCTTCCGCGACGGCCCGGCGTTCCTCGGGAACTCCGGTACTCAGGTGGTCGCATCACGCAGTCGAACAGTGGGTTCCACCGGCGCGGTGAGAATGGCTGTATCAGCGGTTACCAGGGTGAGGTTTTCGTAGCAGGCTTGGGCCAGCAGCATCCGGTCGAACGGGTCGCGGTGCGGCAAGCCGGTGATGGTGGTGGTGGCCCAGGCATGTTCGGCCTCGATCGGCAGCCAAGCCAGACCGCTGGCGGTGATCAGTTCGGGCAGACCGGTCGGCACTCGCAGCTTGCCGACGTCCTGCTTGATCGCGATCTCCCACAGGCTGGCGGTGGACACCTGAACCCGTGGTTGTCGACGCAGCCACCCGATCGTCTCCGTACCCAGCCTGGGTGACTCGTCCAGCAGCCACAGCAAGACATGGGTATCGAGCAGTGCGCTCATCGTTCGAACAACTCACGAATCTCGGCGCTCGGTTCGTCGAAGGTCGCGTCGTCGTACACCAGCTCGCCGCGGGCACGCCCGAAGATCAGATCCGGCCGGGCGTGCGGCACCAGGTCGGCCACCGGCTTGCCGGCGCGCGCGATCGTGATCCGCTCACCCGCCTCGACCCGCTCCAGCAGCCGGGAGAGCGAGGACTTCGCCTCATGCACGTTGACCATCGCCATTACCCCACCATAGCGGGCTAAGGCGGGCTAAGCCAGGTCACGCATCTCGGGCATTCCCGCCCGTTCTCACGGGCGCACCCACGGGCACCGGGTTTCGACACGCCCGCTGCGCGGGCGGCTCAACCAGCGTCCACACCAGCGACCGGGCCACCGAGTGGCGCAACCAGCCACTCGGGACGGCAGCGCTGGCTGAAGTCTCAAGCCTGGGCGGCCTCGAAGCCATAATGGTCGCGGTTCGCCCCAGACTCGAGGATCCAGTCATCGATCGCGGGGCCAACCGCGCAACCGGCGCCGGGCCGGCGGGTCAGAGCGACAGGCC
>JAAYAO010000202.1 GCA_012719335.1 Propionibacterium sp.
GACGAAGGCTCCGGGCAGGGTGACCAGCCCGACGGTGCGGGTGGTGTCCAGGTTGGGCAGCAGGGATTCGCGGGTGCGTCGACCGATCATTTCACCGATCGCCTCCGAGCGCACCAGCCCGATCGCCAGGCCGGCCTCGTACAGGCCGTGTTCCTCACGCAGGGTGGCGAAGGCGCGCCGGCAGATCAGGGTGTGGCCGTTCATCGCGTTGCCGATGATGATGCCGAAGATCGGCACGATCGCCACCCCGGTGAAGGGCATCACCCCGGACGCGAAGATCACCGCCATCACCGGCACCACCCCGACCAGCATCGCCAGAGCCACCCAGCCGATACTGCGGCGGGCCTCCACCCGCCCGGCGGTGGTCCACACCGCAACCACGAACATTAGCGCCGCGAACGCCAACGCGGCCAGCACATGGGTCAGGGCGACCACGATGATCAACGACACCACGGCCAGTTGCAGCACCGCGCGCACCGCGGCCCACACCATCGATCGGCCGAGCTGCAACCGGCCCAGCACCGACCAGGCCACCGCCACCCCCAGCAGGGCGACCAGCGCGACCGCCAGGTGCCAGGACGGATCTACCGTCACTCGCCGAGCTCGTCGATCGACTTGGGCAGTGCGTCGACGTCCCAGTTCAGCTCCCGCACCGCGGTGTCGAAGGCGTACCGGTCGGTCATCCCCCCGATCCAGGTGACCGCGGCCCGCACCGCCTCGGGTGAGTCGGGGTCGGCCTCGACCCGGCCGGGCAGCTCGTGTGGACGGGCGGCGTAGTGCTCCACCAGCCCGTGCAGCACCGCAACCACCGCGTGGGCCTGGGCCACCGAGGCCGGCCGGGTGTAGATGCGTTCGTAGTTGAAGGCGCGCAGGGCGGCCAGTGCGGCGGCGGTGTCGGGGTCCATCCCGACCACCCCGGTTTCGGTGCTGGATTCGACCACGGCGTGGACGAAGGTGCGGATCTGGTCGCGTCGGGTGCTGCCGCACACCTCGGTGATCTCGGCCGGCAGGTCGGCCAGGTCGACCACCCCGGCGCGGTGGGCGTCCTCGAGGTCGTGGGCGACGTAGGCGATCCGGTCGGCCCAGGACACGATCTCGCCCTCCACGGTGCCCGGGGCCGGGCGCGACCAGGAATGGTTGCGGATGCCGTCGAGGGTTTCGGCGCACAGGTTCAGGCCGCTCAACACCACATCGGCACCCCACGGCCCGTGGTCGTAGCCCTCGGGGATGAACGCGTCGAAGGCGTCCTCCGAGGCGTGCCCGCCGGGGCCGTGGCCGCAGTCGTGGCCCAGCGCGATCGCATCGGCCAGGGTGACGTTCACGCCCAGGCCGCGGGCGATCGAGGTGGCCACCTGGGCGACTTCGAGGGCGTGGGTGAGCCGGGTGCGCTGATGGTCGGTGGGATGCACCATCACCTGGGTCTTGCCGGCCAGCCGGCGGAAGGCGGTGGAGTGGATGATCCGGTCGCGGTCACGTTCGAAGCAGGTGCGTTCGCTGTCGGGTTCCTCCTCGATCAGCCGGTTGCCGGCACCCTTGGCCAGGGTCGCGCCGGGCAGCAGGATCAGCCGTTCGAGTTCTTCGCGTTCCTCGCGGCGCTGGGGTGGGCGTTGCCCGATCCGGGCGGTCGAGTCGCGGTGGGCGCGCACCAACTCGCCGTGATCGTGGCCGGCCATCGTGGTGGCCCATGCCTTGGCCCGCGGCATGAGTTCGTTGCTCACCTGTGTTCCTCCTGCATGTGACGCCCGGGGTTCGGCGCGTGGGGGTGGGCGGGGGTTTCGACCCGGTCGCGCACAGCGCGACCGGCTCAACCAGCGCAGTGGGGGCGTCCGGCGCGTCCGACTAACCAGCGTAGTGGGGGGCGTCCGGCGCGTCCGGCACAACCAGCCTAATGGGACGTCCGGCGCGAACACCGGCGCATATGCTCACCAAAAGTGCAAAATGGTCGCCAAAATGCTGTCTTTTTGGTGAGCATGTGCAGTTTTGGTGAGCATCTGGGTAGTGGACGGCTCAGCCGCCGGAAACGTCGGATTCGGCGGCCGCGAGGTCCAGATCGAGGCCGCAGCGGTCGTCCAGCCAGCCCTGGGGCACCACCACCCGCTCGCGCGGTGAGCCCTGTCGGCCGCGCGGGGCACCCAGGATCTCGGCCGGGAAGGCAACCCGTTGGTCAAGTTTCGCCAACTGTTCATCCAGATCGGCCAGGGAGGACACCAGGCCCAGACCGTGGCGGACCTCCCCGCCCACCGGGAAGCCCTTGAAGTACCAGGCCATGTGTTTGCGCAGGTCGGTCAAGCCGCGCTCCTCCCCCATCAACCCGGCCAGCAGCACCGCGTGACGGCGCACCATCACCGCCACCTCCCCCAGGGTCGGCAGCTCCCGATGCTCCCGGCCGGTGAAGGCCGCGGCCAGGTCGGCGAACAGCCAGGGACGACCCAGGCAGCCGCGTCCGATCACCACCCCGGCGCACCCGGTCTCGGCCACCATCGCCAGGGCGTCGCCGGCCTCCCAGATGTCACCGTTGCCGAGCACCGGAATGTCCACCGCCTCGACGAGGGCCGCGATCGCGGTCCAGTCGGCCTCCCCCGAATAGGCCTGGACGACGGTGCGTCCGTGCAGGCCGATCGCGGCACACCCGGTGTCGGCGGCGATCCGGCCGGCGTCCAGGTAGGTCAGGTGGTCGTCGTCGATGCCCATCCGGGTCTTCATCGTGACCGGCACCCCGTGGGCGTCCCCGGCCTCGACGGTGCGGCGCAGGATCGCCTCCAGCAGATCCCGCTTCCAGGGCAACGCTCCGCCGCCGCCCTTGCGGGTCACCTTCGGCACCGGGCAACCGAAGTTCAGGTCGACGTGCTGCACCCCGAAGTCCTCGCACAGAATGTGGGTGGCTTCGGCCATCGTGCCCGGATCGACGCCGTACAACTGCACCGACCGGACGGTCTCACCCGGGTCGAACTGCAACATCGAGATGGTCTTGCGGTCGCGTTCGACCAGGCCACGGGAGGTGATCATCTCGCACACGTACAACCCGGCGCCCTGCTCGCGGCACAGTTGGCGGTAGGCGGCGTTGGTCACCCCGGCCATCGGCGCCAGGATCACCGGTACGTCGACCTGCACCGCTCCCGGACGGGACGGCGCATCGAGAATCAGGGCTGAACTCACCGCGCCATTCTAGGGTGCCGAGCCGGCCCCGGCCCGCGCCCGGAAAGTCGCTCAGCGACGCCGGTGCCCGGTGGCCCGGTAGAGCGCAGCCACCGCCGACGGAAACACCCGCGCCCACGGCGCGATCAGGGCCCACCGCCACGGGGCGTAGGTGTCCTTGTCGGGGCGGTACTGCAGACAGTGGGCGACGGTGTCGGCCACCTGCTCCACGGTCATCTTGCCGACCAGGGCTTCCACCCGGGGCACCCGCTGCACCGAGTCGGGGTTGGCCTCGAAGTAGTCGCTGTGCACCCGGGTGGGGCTGAGGGATCCCACCTGCAGGCCGGTGCCCCACAGATCCTGACGCAGCGCTTCGGTGAACCCGCGCACCGCGAACCGGGCCGCGGCATAGCCGACCGCGCCCGGCCAGGGCACCACCGCCACCGGCGAGTTGATGGCGAAGATGGTGCCCGAGCCGCGGGCCAGCATCGGTTCGATGAAGCCGCGGGTGACGTGGAAGGTCGCCAGATAGGGCACGGCCATCTGCTCGGCGGCCTCCCGGTTGGAGGTCTCCTCGATGGAGGTGAACCGCCCGGCGCCGGCGTTGTTGATCACCACATCGGGCACCCCGTGGGTGGCGACGATCTCGGCGCACACCCGGCTCACATCGTCCCCGACGGCCAGGTCCACCGGGTGGGCGTGTCCGCCGATCCGCTCGGCCAGCTCGTGCAACCGGTCGGCCCGGCGAGCCAGCATCACCACCCGGTCGCCGTCGGCGGCGAGCCGTTGTGCGATTGCCGCACCGATTCCGCCCGACGCACCGGTTACCACCACCAAACGATCCATACCGGTGAGTCTAGGATCCGAGGTCATGGACGCATCGATGGCCGCCGACCTCACCGGGGCGTTGGCCCGGGCCGGGTACGCCGGCCGGCCGGTGGCGGTGCTCGACCTGGACGCGGTCGACCACAACCTGGCCGATCTGCGTCGCCGGGCCGGTGCGACCCCGATTCGGGTGGCATCCAAATCGTTGCGGGTGCACCGGTTGCTCGAACACTGTCTGGCCACCGACGGGTTCGCCGGGGTGTTGTGTTTCACCCTGACCGAGGCGCTGTGGCTGGCCGACCGGGGCCACCGGGATCTGGTGGTCGGCTACCCCACCACCGACATCGCCGGGCTACGGCGGTTGGCCGATGACGAGCGGGCCCGGTCGGCGATCACCCTGATGGTCGACTCGACCGACCACCTCGACCTGATCGACGCCGCGGTACCCGACCACGGCGAGCTGCGCATCGCCCTGGAACTGGACGCCGCCTATGCCCCGGCCCGTGGGGTCAGGTTCGGTGCCCTGCGATCCCCGGTGCGCACCCCCGCCGCACTCGTCGGGTTGGCCCAACGCGTGCAGGGGCGGGCCGGTTTCCGGGTCGTCGGGCTGATGATCTACGAGGCGCAACTGGCCGGGGTTGCCGATGTCGGCACGTCGGCCTACCGCCGTGCGGTGCGGGCGATGAAGCAGCGGTCGGCCCGAGAACTCGCCGGACGACGGGCCGCGGCGGTGGCGGCGGTCGGCGAGGTGTGCGATCTCGAGTTCGTCAACGGCGGCGGCACCGGGTCGTTGGAGACCACCTGTGCCGAACCGGCGGTCACCGAGGCTGCGGCCGGGTCGGGCATCGTCGGCCCGGGCCTGTTCGACGGCTACCGCGCCTTCCGGCCCCGTCCGGCCCTGCACATCGGCGTACCGGTGGTGCGGCGACCCGCACCCGGGGTGGTCACCCTGCTCGGCGGCGGTTGGGTCGCCTCGGGGCCCCCGGGCCGCGACCGGTTACCGACCATCGCCTGGCCGCCGGGCGTGCGCTACGCCCGCGACGAAGCCGCCGGTGAGGTGCAGACCCCACTGCTCGGGCCGGCCACCGACGACCTTTCGATCGGCGACACCGTGTGGCTGCGCCATGCCAAGGCCGGCGAGCCGGCCGAACGGGTGGACGAGTACCTGGTGGTGCGCCGGATCGACGAGCGGTTGAAGGTGATCGACCGCTGGCCGACCTACCGGGGTGAAGGTCTGGTGACCCTGTGATCACGAACTGGTCGAGGTCGGTGCGGTTCCGCCCCGCCGCGGTGGCCCGTCCCGGCACCGAGGCCGAACTCGTCGCGGCCCTCACCGCCGCCGCCGAACGCGGCCAGGGGGTGCGGGTGATCGGGGCGGGTCATTCCTTCACCCCGCTGATCCGCACCGACGGGCTGCTGATCAGCCTCGACCGGCTGACCGGGGTGAGCCGGGTCGACCCGGCCACCGGTGAGGTCACCCTGTGGGGCGGCACCCGGATCCGGGACATCGCCGCCCTGTTGGCGCCGTGGGGGTTGGCGCTGCCGAACATGGGTGACATCGACGCCCAGTCGATCGCCGGCGCGGTGTCCACCGGCACCCACGGCACCGGGCCGGCGTACACCGGCTACTCGGGCATGGTGACCGGGCTGCGGCTGGCCCTGCCCGACGGCCGGGTGCTCGACTGCTCGGCCACCGAGCACCCCGACCTGTTCGCCGCCGCCCGGGTGGGTCTGGGCGTGCTGGGGGTGATCGTGGCGGTGCGGTTGCGGTGCGTGCCGGCGTTCACCCTGACCTGCCGGGAAACCACCGAACCGATCCGGGCCGTGCTGGCCGACTTCGTCGACCGGGCCCGGGCGGCGGATCACCTGGAGTTCTTCTGGTTCCCGGGCACACCGCGGGCCACGGTGAAGCAGCTCACCCGGGGCCCGGCCGACGCCCCGACCCGTCCGATGACCCGGTTCGATCGGGTGGTGAACCGTGAACTGCTCGGCAACGTCGCCTTCGGGGCGTTGGACGCCGCCGCCGCGTCGGTGCCCCGGCTGGCCCCGGCGGTGCGCGCCGTGGCGTCGCGGTGGATGGCCGGTGCGGGTTTCAGTGATGCCTCCCACCGGGTGTACGTCGCACCGCGGCGGGTGCGCTTTCACGAAACCGAGTACGCGATGCCGCTCGCGGCCTTCGCCGAGGTGGTGCCCGAGGTGGAGCGGGCGATCGTCGCCTCCGGGCAGCAGCTCACCTTTCCGTTGGAGGTGCGCACCAGCGCCGCCGACGACACCTGGTTGGGCACCGCCGCCGGCCGGGAAACGGTGTACGTGGCGGTGCACCGCTACCACCGGGAACCGTTCGCACCACTCCTGGCGGCGGTCGAACCGGTCTTCGCCGCCCATGCCGGCCGACCACATTGGGGCAAGGAGCATTCCCTGACCGCCGACGACCTCGCCGTCCGGTACCCGCGGTTCGACGACTTCAATCGGGTTCGGCACGGCATCGACCCCGACGGAGTCCTGCTCGGGCCTTACTTGCGCGAGCTGCTCGGCGTGTAGCGCAGATCACGTCCGCTGTCATTTTCGACTGATGGGCAAACTTCTGCTGCGATGGGAAAACGCTCCCTACGATGAGCGCACCCCCTCACGAGGAGATAGCCATGCGAGCTGTGCAGTTGGGCGTCGGAACGGTCGGTTCCGACATCGCCAAGCGAATTGCCGAAGAGAACCCCGACGTCGATCTGATCGTCGCCGACTACCGGGTGGCGGCCGCCGAGGCCGTCGCCGGCCCCCTCAACGCGCGCGCCGTCCACGTGGACGCGAACGACCCCGCCTCCCTGGCGGAGGTGATCGACGGGGCCGATGTGGTGATCAACGCCGTCGGCCCGTTCTACAAGTACGGACGCACGATCCTGCAGGCGGTCGTCGACGCCGGCGCGCACTACGTCGACATCTGTGACGAGTACGACGTCACCCACGACATCTTCACCGATGAGGCCCTGGGCAAGCGGGTCGCCGACGCCGGCCGCACCGTGATGATGGGCTGCGGCGCCACCCCGGGCATGTCGAACGTGGCCGGCAAGTGGGCGATCGAACAACTCGACACCGCCGAAACCATCGACATGTACCTGTTGGTGCCGCACCACCCCACCCTGGGCGCCACCGTGAACGACCACATGCTCTATGCCCTGTCGGGCAACGTGATCGAGTACCTGGACGGCAGCATGCAGCAGGTGCCGGCCTGGGAGGGCGTGGAGCACAAGGAGATGCCCGAGGGCATCGGCGCCTTCGACTTCGGCTGGTTCGGGCACCCCGAGCCGATCACCTGGGCGCTGAGCTACCCCGACCTGCAGCGCAGCACGATCCGTTTCTCCTGGAAGCCCGGTGAGGTCAACGAGCTCTGGCAGTTGTTCAACAAGCTCGGCCTGACCCACGATCAGGAACTGCCCCGCCTCGGGGTCGTGCCGCGTCAGGTGCTCGCCCACCTGATGGACGACCCGGCCGGGCAGCGGATGATCGAGGTCGACCACGGCTCGTCCACACTCGCCTCGGCGTGGATGATCGAGGCCAAGGGCACCAAGGACGGACGCCCGGCCACGGCGCGGGCGCACACCGTGATGCACTACGGCGACCTGGCCCAGTCCGGCGGCAGCATGCTGACCGCGTGGCTGGCCGCCGAGGCCGCCACCGGCATTCTGCAGGGCACCATCACCCAGCGCGGTGTGCTGGCCCCCGAGCAGGTGTTCCCGGCCCGCGAGACGGTGGAGCGCTACGCCGCGTACACCGGCATCAACGTGGTGCTGACCCCGGCCACCTGAGGTCGGGCCATCAGACGGGACGGTCCGCCACGTCAGCGGCCCCTGCCGCCACACGCCGGTTGAGCCGCCCCATCACCGGCCCACCACACGCTGGTTGAGCCGCCGCGTCAGCGGCGCGTCGAAACCCCGCGAGGATTTCGCAGAAGCGTTCCCGGGGTTTCGACACCTGGCCGCAAGCGGCCAGGGCTCAACCAGCGTGTCAGGGCGGCTTCGCCAGGGCTCAACCAGCGTGTGGGGTCAGCAGCCGATCAGGCGGGTGGCGAGGTAGCCCTCGACCTGGTCGATGGCGATCCGTTCCTGGGTCATCGTGTCGCGTTCGCGGATGGTGACCGCGTTGTCCTCGAGGGTGTCGAAGTCGACGGTGATGCAGTACGGGGTGCCGATCTCGTCCTGGCGGCGGTAGCGGCGGCCGATGGCCTGGGCGTCGTCGAAATCGACGTTCCAGTTCTGCCGCAGCTGGGCCGCGAGATCCCGGGCCTTCGGCGACAGGTCGGCGTTGCGCGACAGCGGCAGCACCGCGGCCTTGACCGGGGCGAGGCGACGGTCGAGCTTCAACACGGTGCGGGTGTCGACCCCGCCCTTGGTGTTGGGGGCCTCGTCCTCGGTGTAGGCCTCGATCATGAACGCCATCAACGACCGGGTCAGGCCGGCGGAGGGTTCGATCACGTACGGCACCCAGCGCTCCCCGGCGGCCTGGTCGAAGTAGGACAGATCCTGGCCGGAGTGCTCGGAGTGGGTGGACAGGTCGAAGTCGGTGC
>JAAYAO010000004.1 GCA_012719335.1 Propionibacterium sp.
CACCAACGCTTCGGGCACCGAGTTGGAGGCCAACCGGTTGGCCCCGTGCAGGCCGGTGCCGGCCACCTCACCGACCGCGTACAGACCGGGCACCGAGGTGCGGCCGGTCAGATCGGCGGCCACCCCACCGCACAGGTAATGCGCCCCGGGTTGCACCGGGATCGGGTCGGTCACCGGGTCGATGCCGTGCTCGCGACACATCTGCCGGATCGTCGGGAAGTGCGAGCGCCACACCTCGGCGCCCAGACCGGTTCCGTCCAGGAACAGGTGCGGTTCGCCGGTGCGTTGCAGGTGGGCATGCATGGTGGCCGACACCACATCGCGCGGGGCCAGATCGGCCAGCGGATGCACCCCGGCCATCACCGGCTGCCCGGCATGGTCGATCAGCACCGCGCCCTCGCCGCGCACCGCCTCCGAGATCAGCACCCCGCGTTCGCCGGGTACCGCCAGCACGGTCGGATGGAACTGGACGAACTCCATGTCCCGCAGCACCGCCCCGGCCCGCCAGGCCATCGCGATGCCGTCGCCGGTGGCCACCGCCGGGTTCGAGGTGCCGCGCCACAGTTGGCCGATGCCGCCGGTGGCCAGCACCACCGCGGACGCATACAGGTCGGCGACCCGGCCGTCATCGTCGAGCACCCGCACCCCGTAGGCCGCCCCGGACGGGTCGGTCAGCACGTCCAGGGCGCGGACGTCCTCGCGCACCGACAGGGTCGGGTCGGGGGCCGCCAGGGCACGGGCCACCGCCCCGGTCAGGGTGCGCATCACCTCGGCCCCGGAGTAATCCCCGGCGTGCAGAATGCGGCGCCGGTGGTGGCCGCCCTCCAGGTGCAGGTCGTAGTCGTCCCCGGCCCGGTCGAAGCGGGCCCCGAGGTCGATCAGCCGCCGAATCGCCGCCGGCGCCCGGACGGCGAGCTCCCGCACGGTGTCGGGTTCACAGAGGCCGGCGCCGGCCACCAGGGTGTCGGCGACGTGCAGGTCAACCGTGTCATCGGCCGCCCAGACCGCCGCCAAACCGCCCTGGGCCCAGTCGGTGGCCGAGTCGCGGACCCCGGCCCGGGTGATCAGCACGGTCGGTACCCGGGCCTCGGCCAGGTGCACCGCCGCCGCCATCCCGGCCGCACCCGACCCGATGATCACCACCGAGCTGTGCTCCTGCCGGGCCGGGACGTCCGCGCTCAGCAGCCGGCCGCGGTCATTCACCGGAGCCCACCTTGCCGATCGCCACCATCCGTTCGACCGCCTGCCGGGCCCGGGCCGCGATCGCCGGGTCGACGTGCACTTCGTCGGTGCCCTCGCGCAGGCTGCGCAGCAGCTTGTCGGGGGTGATCATCTGCATGTACGGGCAGGCCGCGCGCGGGTTCACCGGTTCGAAGACGGTGGACGAGTTGGCCTTGCGCAACTGGTGCAGCATGCCGATCTCGGTGGCCACCAGCACCTTGCCGGCGGTCGAGGTGCGGGCCGCGTCCAGCATGCCGCCGGTGGACAGGATGTGGGTGCGTCCCTCGGGCAGTTCGCCGCGGCTGTTCAACCACAGGGCGCTGGTGGTGCAGCCGCATTCGGGGTGCACGTACAGCTCGGCATCGGGGTTCTCGCCGACCCGTTCGATCAGGTCGGCCGGGGAGATGTCGGCGTGTACGTGGCATTCGCCCAGCCAGACGTGGATGTTGTCGCGTCCGGTCACCCGGCGGACGTGGGCGCCCAGGAACTGGTCCGGCAGGAACAGCACCTCGGTGTCGGCGGGGATCGAGTCGACCACGTCGATCGCGTTCGACGAGGTGCAACAGATGTCGGTCTCTGCCTTCACGGCGGCGGTGGTGTTCACGTAGCTGACGACGACCGCGCCG
>JAAYAO010000021.1 GCA_012719335.1 Propionibacterium sp.
GCTCGCCCTGGTGGTGCTGCGCGGTCGGCAGGCGGCGGCCGCCGAACAGGAAGCCGAACGGGCCCAGGCCGCCGAGGAGGCCCGGCAACGCAACGCCGAGGCACTGTCGGCGTTGCGGGCCGCCGCGGAGAAGGACGCCGCCGAGGTGCGCGCCGACGCCGACGAGTACCGACGCCATGTGCGCGAACACGCCGACCAGGTACTGCGCGAGGCCGAACGGGCCCGCCAGGAAGCCGAACAGTCGGCCCAACACCAACGCGACGAACTCCGCGAACTGCGGTTGGGTCAGGAGCGCCGCGACCAACGACTCGCCGAACGCGAGGATCGGTTGGCCGAACTGAGGGCAACCCTGGAGACCGAGCGCGCCGAACTCGACCGGGACACCGGGCGGCACACCACCGAGCTGGAACGGATCGCCGGGCTGACCCGCGACCAGGCCCGCGACGAGCTGGTCGAATCGATCGTCGACGACGCCAAACGCCGCGCGGTGCTGATCTCGCGCAACCTCGAACAGGACGCGGTGCGCGAGGGGGAGGCCCGGGCCCGCACCCTGCTGGTGGACGCCATGCAACGGGTGGCCTCGGAGCAGACCACCGAGAACGTGGTGACCACCGTCGACCTGCCCGGCGACGACATGAAGGGTCGGATCATCGGCCGGGAGGGCCGCAACATTCGCGCCTTCGAACAGGTCACCGGGGTGAACGTGATGATCGACGACACCCCCGGATCGGTGCTGTTGAGCTGCTTCGACCCGGTGCGCCGCGAAACCGCCCGGCTCACCCTGGAGGATCTGGTCGCCGACGGCCGGATCCACCCCGCCCGGATCGAGGAAGTGCACGAGCGCTCCCAACGCCGGATCACCGAACGGTGCGCCCGGGCTGCCGAGGACGCGCTGGTGGAGGTCGGGATCGCCGACCTCGACCCGAACCTGGTCGAGTTGGTCGGCATGCTGCGCTACCGCACGTCCTACGGCCAGAACGTGCTGAAGCACCTGATCGAGTGCTCCCACCTGGCCGGGTTGATGGCCGTCGAACTGGGCCTGGATCCGAAGCTGTGCCGCCGGGCCGCCTTCCTGCACGACATCGGCAAGGCCCTCACCCATGAGGTCGAGGGTTCCCACGCCCTGATCGGCGCCGACCTGGCTCGCCGCCACGGTGAGGACCCCGACGTGGTGCACGCCATCGAGGCCCACCACAACGAGGTCGAACCCACCACCGTGGTCGCGGTACTCACCCAGATTGCCGACCAGATCAGCGGCGGCCGTCCGGGCGCCCGCCGCGAGTCGCTGGAGAGCTACGTCAAGCGGCTGGAACGGCTCGAGGAGATCGCCGCCTCCCGCGACGGCGTCGACAAGGTCTTCGCCATGCAGGCCGGCCGCGAGGTGCGGGTGATGGTCGACCCCGGCGAGGTCGACGACATCGAAGCCCAGGTGCTGGCCCGCGACATCGTCAAACAGGTCGAGGAAGAACTCACCTACCCCGGCCAGATCCGCGTCACCGTGGTGCGCGAATCCCGCGCCACCGAAGTCGCCCGCTAGCCCGGCCACTCCGCGGGCGGTTCAGCGGCGAGGTTCCCGGGGTTTCGACAGGCTCAACCGGCGTGACAATCCGGGGGACGCTGGTTGAGCGGTGAGGTTGCGGGGGTTTCGACGCGCCCCGCGCAGAGCGCGGTGCGGCTCAACCGGCGTGGTCGGGCCCATGGAGCGCTGGTTGAGCCGGTTCGCGCTTGCGCGAATCGTGTCGAAACCCGGTGAGTGGTGCTGGGTGGTGGCGGTGTGCCTGGCTGGTGGTTTCTCTGTGACGGGGCTCAGTACAGGCGACGGGTTCGACCGGCGTGGTCGGGCCCATGGAGCGCTGGTTGAGCCGGTTCGCGCTTGCGTGAACCGTGTCGAAACCCGGTGAGGGGCTGGTCGTGAACTTCGGTGCCCGGGCTCCCGCTGGTTACACTGACGCCACCATGGCGAACCCCACTCGCACCTACGAGGTGCGCACCTACGGCTGTCAGATGAACGAACACGATTCGGAACGAATCAGTGGGTTGTTGGACGACGCCGGCTATCAACCTGCCCCCGAGGGCGCCACCCCCGATGTGGTGGTCTTCAACACCTGCGCGGTGCGGGAGAACGCCGACAACCGGCTGTACGGCAACCTCGGCCACCTCGCCTCGGTGAAGGCGGTCACCCCCGGCATGCAGATCGCCGTCGGGGGCTGCATGGCGCAGAAGGACCGCCAGATCGTCCTCGACCGGGCGCCCTGGGTGGACGTCGTCTTCGGCACCAACAATCTCGGCTCCCTGCCGGTGTTGTTGGAACGGGCCCGGGTCAACGACGAGGCCCAACTGGAGATCGCCGAACACCTCCAGGCCTTCCCGTCCACCCTGCCGAC
>JAAYAO010000203.1 GCA_012719335.1 Propionibacterium sp.
GTGGTGCCCCGCGAACCGGCCGAACCCGGCCCACCACCACCGGGCACCCCGGCCCCCGACCCGGACGACCGGGCCCGGCCGGACCCCACCATGCGCAATATCGCCATCGCTCTCGGTGGCGCCGGGGCCCTCGGCCTCGGGCTGGCCACCGCCCTGGTGTTGTCCACCTCCGCCGGACGGCGACGTCGGTGGCGACCCGCCGGCAAACGCTGACCGACCGTTCGCGGCCCCCGTCGCCGGCTTCGGCAGGTTCGGTCACCTCCAACGCCGGTTGAGCAGCCCGCGCAGCGGGCGTGTCGAAACCCTCGTGTCCGTCGGCGGCGCCGTGCGCACACCGCGCCGCTGAGAACCGCTGGACGTGCGGCCCCGTCCGGTGGGTAGCCTGTGCCCATGTCCTTGTCGGGTGCCTGCGTGATACCGGCCCGTGATGCGGCGCCGGTGATCGCCGACACGGTGGCCGCCGTGCGTGCCCTGCGCGGGGTGGACGTGGTGATCGTCTGCGACGACGGGTCGGACGACGAAACCGCCAAGTACGCCGCCGGCGCCGGGGCGATCATCGTCACCCACCAGAAATCCCTCGGCCGGGCCCGCAGCATCGACTCCTCGGTCAACGCGCTCGGCATCCTGGAAACCCGCGACAACCTGAAACGGGCCGGCTTCGTGCTGATCGCCGACGCCGACCTCGGCACCGATGCCCAACGGCTGGCCGCCCTGGTCGCACCGGTGCGCGAGGGCGAGGTCGACCTGGCGACCGCGGTGCCCGCCGGGGAGCACGAACCCGGCGTCGCCGAGGACCTCGCCGTCCGGGGCATCGAAGAACTGACCGGCTGGCGACCCCGGGCGCCGCTGACCGGGCTGCACTGCCTGACCCGCAGCACCTTCGAGGTGGCCAGCCCACTGGCTGCGGGCCGGGGCGCCGATGTCGGAATGCTGATCGATGTGCGCGGTGCCGGGTTGCGGGTTCGCGAGGTCGAACTCGACCTGCGCCCGGACGACCGGAACGGGTCGCTGGCGGCGTCGATGGAACGCGCCCGCACCCTGACCGACGTCACCCGGGCGCTGGCCGGCCGCGGCCTGAAGGCCGACTCCTTCCTGCCCGAGGGAGGCCTGTCCGGTCTGCTGCGGCGCGGCCCGTGGAGCCGCAACCCGTGACCGAGCCCGAACCGTCCCGTACCGGCGCCCGGCCCTGGCACCGCAACCCCCACCTCGGGTTGGGGCTGATCATCGCCGCCACCGCGGTGACGGTGTTCGTCGGCTTCCTCGGCCCGTCCTCGGTCACCCTGACCCTCGGGCCCCGCGACGGGTCGCTGCTGCCGCCCTGGTACCTGCCGCCGGACACCATCGCCACCCCCAATGAATGGTTCGTCTCCGGGCTGATCGCACTGGTGCTGCTGCTGGGCGCGGCCGGGCTGGGGCTGACCCTGCGCGGGGTCGCCGCCGGCTGGCAACCCAACCTGAAACGACTCTTCGGTGTCGGCCTGGGCCTGAACCTGGTCACCATCATGGTGCCGCCGATGACCTCGGCCGATGTGCTGATGTACGCCGCCTACGGTCGGCTGCAACGGCTCGGCCTGAATCCGTACGACATCACCCCTGCCGAGGTGTTCCGCAGCCAGTACGACGAGGTGCTGCGCTGGGTCGAACGGCCCTGGCACGACACCCCCAGCGTGTACGGCCCGCTGAGTTCGTGGACCCAGTGGTTCGCCAACATCCTGGGCGGGGACAACATGCACGACATCGTGTTCTGGTTGCAGGTGTCGACGGTGCTGCCGTTCATCGTCTGCTGTATCGCGGTGATCTGGCTGGCCCACGGGGACGCGAAACTGCAAGCCCGGGCGATCCTGCTGACCATTGCCAACCCGCTGATGATCTGGTCGGTGGTGGCCGGCGCGCACAACGAGGCGTGGGCGATCATGTTCGCGATCATCGGGGTGCTGTTCATGCGGCGCAGTGCCTTCGGGGCCGGGCTGATGATCGGGCTGGCGGGCTGTTTCAAACTCAGCATCGGCCTGTACGGGCTGGCGATGCTGTGGGGGTACCGCAAACAGCCGCGCGACCTCGTCCTGCTGTGCCTGGGCACCCTGGTGCCGATGGGTCTGGCCTACGGGCTGTGGGAGCCCAGCGCCCTGGTGCAGGTGCTGCGCAACACCACCTACGTGTCGGTGGGGTCGTGGGTGCAGCCGCTGTACCACCTGCTGACCTGGCCGCTGTCGGTCGGCACCACCAAACTGATCCTGAATGTGGTGGCGGTCGTGCTGCTCGTGGTGATCGCCTGGATGTTGTCGCGGGTGCTGCCCTGGCGGGCGGTGTCGGGGTTGTCCACCTCGGTCGCCCCGCAGGACGACCCGATCACGATCACCGTGCGCACCGCCCTGTTGCTGTCGGTGGCCTGGTTGACCACCTCGCTGTACACCCTCGCCTGGTACGACCTGATGGTGTGGGCGCCGTTGGCCCTGCTGGGTGCCACCCGGCTGGACAAACTGTTCGTCTGGCGGGGCGTTTTCCTGTCGCTGTCCTACGTTCCGGGACGCGCGGTCGAGATGAGTGACGAGTTGATCTTCGTCACGAGCCGGATTCGTGACACGATTTCCCCGATCGTGCAGATCGGGGTGTTGGTCGCCATCGTCGCGTGGTGGTGGATCCAGTGGTACCGGCCCCGACGCGATCGACGGCGGGCCGACCGGGCCGCCGACCCGGATGCGGCGATGGCGGGGGTGAGCGACGGTGGCTGAGAAAGCCGGCTGGTATCCCGACCCGAGCGAGCGTCCCGACGTGTACCGCTGGTGGAACGGGCTCGGCTGGACGAACTGGTTGGCCGACAGCGACGACGGCCCGCCCCCGGAGGGGCACGACAACCCGCGGATCACCGCGGTGGTGATTCCCCGCGGCGACCGACAGGTCTCGCACACCGCCCGCACCCTGCTGATCACCCTGATCGTGGTGCTGGTGGTGCTGGGCCTGGCCGCGGCCGGTGGGGCGGTGACCAACCGCAACACCGTGCACCCCGATTACGGGCCCACTCCGAGCGGGTTGACCGACACCCCGCAACGGGCCGATGCGGAGTTGTCGTTCGACGAGGAAACCCGGCGGGCCGGCTACGGTGATGTGTCGGTGACCCTCACCCCCGGGCTGGTCTCCGATTTCGCCCAGCACGAGGGCATCAACCCGATATTCGCCACCCAACAAGAGGTGCCGCAACCCGGCGGCGCGGACGACTGGGTCGCGCTGGTGGCCTTCGGCAACTTCGACGGCCCACCCCAGCTGGATCTGGAGGCCTACGTCGACTATCTGCTGGGGTTCGCCGCGCACAAGTTCTTCGGTGAGGTGGTTGCCGAGATCACCGATGTCGCACCGGCTGACCTGAGTGACCTGCCCGAGGGACGAACGGCCGGCAAGACCGCGGTGCTGCGGTACCCGGCCGGGGCGCCGGGGGATACCGAGTTCGATTCGGTCGAGGTGATCGTGATCGAGCTCAACCCCGCGCAGCGGGCCGTGTGGATGTCGATGGTGCCCGAGAACGCCTCCCCGGAGGTGCTCGACAATGTCGCTGCGAGCCGGGCCAGTCTGCAGGTGAACTAGGCTGGCCGGGTGGCCAGTTATGCATATCTGGGGCCGGCGGGAACTTTCACCCACGAGGCCCTGCAGTCCGTCCTGACCGAGGGTGACACCGAGGTTCCTCATTCGTCGGTGATCACCGCGCTCGAAGCGGTGCGCCTGGGTGAGGTGGACGCCGCCTTCGTGCCGATCGAGAACTCCGTCGAGGGCGGGGTGAGCGCCACCCTGGACTACCTGGCCAACGGTCACCTGCTGATGATTCGCCGCGAAGTGCTGCTGCCGGTGCAGTTCACCCTGTTCGGCCGGCCCGGCACCACCCTGGACGACGTGAACGTGGTGCTCAGCCACCCGCACGCGATCGCCCAGTGCCGGGGTTGGTTGGCCGAACACCTGCCGGCGGCGACCATCATCGAGGGCGGGTCGACCGCCGCGGCCGCCGCCGAAGTGGCCAACCCCGACTCCCGCTTCGATGCCGCGATCAGCGCCAAGGTCGCCGGTGAGATGCACGGGTTGACGCCGCTGGCCTCGGAGATCGCCGACAACACCTCGGCGGTGACCCGCTTCGTGTTGGTCACCCGGCCGTCCGCGCCCCCGCCGGCGACCGGCGCCGACAAGACCACCCTGGTCGCCTACATGAAGGTCGACCGTTCCGGTGCGCTGCTGGAGATCCTGGAGCAGTTCGCCGGCCGGGGCGTGAACCTGACCCGGATCGAATCCCGCCCCACCAAAACCCAGTTGGGCAACTACTGCTTCTCGATCGACGCCGAAGGACACGTCGACGACGCCCGGATGACCGAAACCCTGATGGGCCTGAAGCGGATTTGCGGCCGGGTGGTCTACCTCGGCTCCTACCCCCGCGCCGACCGGGTCCGTCCGGTGGTCGAGGAGGGCTTCACCGACCACGACTACGCCGCCGCCCGCGAGTGGCTCGACGAGATCATCACCCCCGACCACGACGGCTGAAAGCTCGCGTCGGTGTGAATCGGGCGTCCGATCGCGTCGGTTGAGCTTGTCGAAACCAGCGTTCACGGGGTTTCGACACGCCCGCTGCGCGGGCTGCTCAACCGGCGGTGGGGGCGTGTGCGGGCTGCTCAACCGGCGGTGGGGCAGGCCCGGTCGCGTCGGTTGAGCTTGTCGAAACCAGCGACCTCAGCCGGGCGGCGGGTCCTCGGGTAGTTGCAGGGGGAGCAGCTCCAGCGCCTCGGTGACGAGCCGTTCGGTGGTGTCCAACAGGTCGCGCACCGAGCCGGCGCCGAGCAGGGTGTGTTGGTCGAGGGCGCCCAGGGGCGCGATACCGGCGAGCTGCCAGGCGGCGGTTAGCGGGTCGTCCGAGACCGGGGTGTCGGCCCGCCACGGGTGGTGGCCGTACTCGCTGGTGATGGTGAGGGCGCGGCGGACGGCCGCATCGACCTCGGCCAGTCGGGGCGCGTGTTCGTCCGACCATTCGAGGTCGGGCAGGAATCGGACCTCGGCGCGCGGATACGGGTCGTCCGGCAACCAAGTTTCGACCTCGAAACGCTGCTCGCCCCGGGCGATCAGTTGAATCCGACCACCGGCCCCCTGCCGGGTCAGCTCGATGTCGGCCACCGTGCCCAGCCCGAAGCGGGCATCCCCGCCGCCGACCTCGAAGCCGCGTTCGATCAGCACCACCCCGAAGCGTTGTTCATCGGCTTCGACGTGTTCGAGCATGGTGCGATAGCGCGGCTCGAAGATCTGCAGGGCCAACGGCATGCCCGGCAGCAGTACCGAGCCCAGCGGAAACACCGGCATGGTCGTCACGGTTCCAACCTCGCACATGGCCCGGCCCGGGCGAAACCCCATCGCCGGGTGGGGATGGATGCAAC
>JAAYAO010000204.1 GCA_012719335.1 Propionibacterium sp.
CGCCTCGTTGTTCATCCGGGTGGCGTACTCGGGGCTCAACGAGAAGGCGGTGGCCGAGGCATTCACGATCTTGCCGGCGTCGATCAGGTTCACCATGCCGTCCTGGACGACCTCGGTGTAACTGGTCAGGTTCTCGAACTCACTGTGCAGCAGGCCTTCGAGCACCGCGTTGGCGATGTTGCCCACACCCGACTGCAGGGGCAGCAGGTCCTTGGGCAGGCGTCCGATCTTCACCTCGTGTTCGAGGAACTCGATCAGGTGCCCGGCGATCGCCTTGGAGTCGTCGTCCACCGGCTTGAAGGGGGTGTTGCGGTCGGGCAGGTCGCTCTCGACGATCGCGACCACCTTGTCGGGGTTCACCTCGAAATAGGGCGAACCGATCCGGTCACCGGGGCCGGTCATCATCACCGGCTTGCGGGCCGGTGGCAGCCGGGTGCCGTAGTAGATGTCGTGCATGCCCTCGAGGTCCATCGACTGCCAGGAGTTGACCTCGAGAATGACCTTGTCGGCCTGATCGATCCAGGTCTTGTTGTTGCCGACCGAGGAGGCCGGGATCAACTTGCCGTCGGGGGTGATGCCGGTGACCTCGATCACCGCGACGTCCAGCTTGCCCAGGAAGCCCTCCCATACCCACTGCGCGACGTGCGACAGGTGCTGGTCGATGTAGCTCATCGACCCCTGGTTGATCTTGGTGCGGGTGATCGGGTCCGACTGGTAGGGCAGACGCAGTTGCACGCCGTCGGCCTCGGCCAGGGCGCCGTCCAGCTCGGGGGCGGTGGACGCGCCCGTCCACACCCCGATCCGGAAGTCATCGCCGGCGGCGATCGACTCGCGGATCCGCTGCGCGAGGGCAACCGGCACCAACTTCGGGTAACCGGCGCCGGTGAAACCACTCATGCCGACGTTGTCGCCGGGCTGGATCAACGCTGCTGCGGCTTCGGCCGGCATGATCTTCGCGCGCTGGTTGTCGGTGGTGATGCGATCTGACATGCGAACTCCCGGTAGGAGGAAAACGGCTCTGCCCAACCCTAACCGGGCGCTTTCCGGGAAATGCCGAGGGGGCGGATCGAAGCCGGGGAGCCGAGGAAGCCTGCCGCCGGCGTCCGCCGCCCCGCCCCCGAGCCCGCCCCGAATCAGGACTCGTCGTCCAGCACTTCCTGCCCCGAGGAGGTGAGGTAGTCGCGATGCTGACCGTGCGCCCGGCGCACCTGTTCGCGGAACCGGGCCTCGTTCTCGATCAGCTCGTTGCGGTGCTTCTCGCTGATCCGCGGCATCTGCTTCATCTGCTTGGCCAGGCGGGAGTTGATCTTCTTGCGCTCGGCATCGGAGGCGCCCTCGGGCAGCGCGATGTAGGCGGCGGCGAGCTTCTCGGTGTTCTTGATCACGCTCAGCGCCCGGCCCCGCGGGCTGAGCAGCGAAGCGGTGACGGTGATCACCAGGATGGTGATGATGACGGTCAGCGACAGGCCGATACCGACCTCGACCACCGGCACGGGATCACCGTCGTTGATGAACGGCAGGTTGTTCTCGTGCAGGGCGTGCAGGATCAGCTTCACACCGATGAACGCCAGAATCGCCGACAGGCCGTACGACAGGTAGATCAGGCGGTCGAGAAGGCCGTCGATCAGGAAGTACAACTGGCGCAGACCCATCAGCGAGAACGCGGTCGCGGTGAACACGATGTAGGGCTCGGTGGTCAGGCCGAAGATGGCCGGGATCGAATCCAGGGCGAACAGGATGTCGGTGCCGCCGATGGCCACCATCACCAGCAACATCGGGGTCATCACCCGGCGGCCGTTCTCGATGGTGAACAGCTTGTCGCCGTCGTACTTGTCGGTGGTGTGCAGCACCCGGCTGGCCAGGCGCACCACGATGTTGTCGGCCGACTCCTCCTCGTCGTCGCTGACCGCGCCCTTCAGGGTCTTGCCGGCGGTCCAGATCAGAATCAAGCCGAACAGGTAGAACACCCAGGCGAACCGGTTGATCGCGGCCGCACCCACCAGAATGAAGGCGGTACGGGCGATCAGGGCGAACACGATGCCGAACAGCAACACCTTCTGCTGATCCTCACGCGGCACCTTGAAGGCGCCGATGATGATCAGGAAGACGAACAGGTTGTCGACGCTGAGCGCCTTCTCGGTGACGTAACCGGCGTAATACTCCGCCGTGTGCTGGGTGTCGCCGTAGGCCAGGAAGACCAGACCGAAGAGCAGTGCGATACCCACGTAGATCGCGGACCAGACGGCGGCCTCACGCAACGTGGGAATGTGTGCCTTGCGGACGTGGAAAATGAAGTCGAAGGCGAGGAGTGCAACGATCGCGGCGATGGTGATCGCCCACGTCAAACCATTGATTTCCAAGGAACAGCCGCTTCCATGAGGGGTTGGGAATCTAACCCATGAGTCTCTCCACGCCACGCCCTGGATGGACGTTTCGCCGCTGCGGCCGGTCGGTTTCGGCGTCGAACCCAACGTGTTGACGACCCACAGCGCTCGGGATACTCCCTCACGGCTCGGCCGAGTCTACCGCGTGTGACCCGAATCCTGAAAGGACGCTGAGTGAGCGGACGGCCGGTGGCCGCTCAGCGCATCCCGACGGTCAGGGCACACACCAACAGCACGGTGGAGAAGGCAATTTCGACGATGCCGATCCGGGCCGCCGACAGTTGCCGTCCGCGCATCGGCCAGTTCAGCGGCAACACCGCCGCCCGAACGGTGGTGGCGGCGAAGAACGCCGGCCACACCCACGACAGGTGCCCCAACCCGGCCGCCACTGCGGCGGCAATGGTCGCCACCAGATGCCAGCCGATGGACGCGGCGATCCAGCCGGGTTTCCCGCGCTCGCGGATCATCGTCTTGACCACCCACACGGTGCCGGCGAAGTACACGAAGCAGATCAGGGCCAGCACCTGACCGGTGGTGTCGCCGAAGGCGGTGCGCGGGTCGGGGTGGCCGGCGACCAGCAGAATCAGTGCGGCGGCGACCTCGGTGAGCAACCCGCCGGCCAGGTCGCGTTCGCGCCGGGTCGCGGCCAGGAACAGTGCGAACGCCAGGATCGGGGCGTACGGAATCACCCACAGCGCCAGGGACCACCCGGCCAGCGCCCAGGTGATCAGACCGAACACCCCGGCCAGCACCCCGTAGGTGACCATCGGCCGGACGAATCGGCTCGCCCGACGGCTCTTCAACCATTGCGAGGTGGCGTGGAAACAGAAGTAGCCGATCATCCAGAAGGCGAACAAGGGCAGCACGTACCAACGGAACCGGCCCTGCTGGATGGTCAGCGCCACCCCGATCAGGTACGGCACGATCAGCATCGCCCAGGCTCCGTGCTGATTCGGCACCCAGCCCGGTGAGCGCTTCTTCTTGCGCGGTGCACGCCGCGACCGCGCACCCGAGGAGGAAGCAACCGCTGACATGCCCATCACGATAGCGATGGCGGGTGTGTGCCAATACGAACCGGGTGCGGGCCCGAGATCGTGTGAGATTGTGTACGCAGGGCGCGCAAAATCTCACACGATCTTCGCCCGGTCACCCGGCGGAGCGAATGCTGCGGGTGACGGTGTAGTGCCGGTTGCGTTGCACGATGCGGGTGTCGCCGACGTGGCGGCGCAACGCCCGCAGGTACGGCAGGTGCGAGTTGTAGACCAGCCACAGTTCCCCGCCGGGACGCAGCACCCGGGCGGCGCCGTTGATCATCTCGAAGGCGGCGGTGGAGTCCTTGGCCGCGCCCTTGTGGAAGGGCGGGTTGCACACCACCGCGTCCAGGCCGGCCTCGGGCAGAAACCTCAGGTCCGCGCTGCGGCGCACCTCGACCTCGACGTCGTTGGCCGAGGCGGTCGCGACCGCGGACCGTTGGGCGGCGGCCGAACTGTCCACCGCCAGCACCCGGGCCCCGGCCCGGGCCAGCCAGGTCGCCAGGATGCCGGTGCCGCAACCCAGGTCCAGCACGTCCCGGCCGTCCCATGATTCGTCGGCCAGGGCCTGCAGCAGCAACCGAGTGCCGTCGTCCAGACGTCCGGCGGCGAACGCGGCACCGTGGGAACGCAACTCCACCGGCCCGCCGGGCACGTCGACGGTGTTCGACCGCGGCCACCGCGGGTCGACCGGACGCGGCCCCGAGGCGTGCAGGGCGCGGGATTTCTGCCGACCCAGCCCGGCCCAGACATGATCGAAGCAGTCGCCGAGCACCTCGTTCATCGACCGGCTCATGTGCTTGATCCGGGCGGCCCCGATCAGCCGCACCGAACGGTGGGCGTGGGCGGCGGTCAACTCGGCGTACTCGCGCAGCGCCGACAGCGCCCGGGGCAGCCGCATCAGCACCACCCCGGCGTCGACGAACAGATCCGGGGACAACGCCTCGGGCTCGAACCCGGCCCCGGCGACCACCTCCTCGGCCGCCACATCGTCGCAATGCACCCGCACCCGGCCGCGCACCGCCGCGGCGACGGCCGGGGTCAGATCACCGGTCACGTCGTCCAGCACCACCACCGGTCGGGTCAACGACGGCAACCCGGTGAGCTGGTCGACCAGCATCCGGTCGACCGGGTCGGGTGGGCCGTCGCCGAGAATCTGCAGGTGGCTCACAACACGATCTCCTCGGCCGGACGCACCGGCTTGCCCGACCGTTCGGCCACCGCGGCGCGGACCTCGTCGTCGGCCTGCAGCACCACTCCGAACCGGGGTAGCCGGTAGGCCCGGATCATGCCCATCTCGCCGGGGGTGCGTTCGAACTCGGCCTCCTGGGAGAGTACGGCCAGGTGGCGGTGCCGGTTGGGGAACTCCACCACATCACTGACCTTCGACCAGGGCACGTGTACTTCGTGCTTGCCCCGGGTGCGGGTGATGCCGGCCTCGTCCAGACGGAGCTGGTAGCTGGTGGTGGTGGCGAACCAGATCGTCCACAACAGGGCGGGCAGCACGGCCGCCCCCCAGGTCAGCGACTGACCCAGCGGCCGCCAGATACCGAAGGCCTCCACGAAGAACATCAGCGCCAACGCCACCGTCACCACCGCGCCACCGATCGCGGCGGTGCGGCGCACGGTGTCGGAGTAGGTCCTGTTGATGTCCACGTGGGCATTCTGCCCGGTTCGGCGAACCGATGCCCGTCGTCCCGGCCGGTCGATGGCCGAAAGATGAGCCGGCCGGTGGCGGCGGTTCGGCTCTGGCGGGACGGTCGGTTCCGCACCCCGGACGGGCCGGGCTCGGTGAGTGTTCCGCATCGAGGGAGGGTCCGGCCACGACGTCGGTGGGCACGGATAGTCTTTGGCCTGTGCCAGCGCAGCCACTGGAGATCCATGTGATCGCCGATTCCACCGGGGAAACCGCCGCCCGGTTGGCCCGTGCTGCCCAGGCCCAGTTTCCCCAGCACCCGTTCGTGATCGTGCGCCATCCCCGGATCGCCAGTGCCGAGTCGCTCTATCTGGCCCTGGACGACGTGCGCAACCACGAACGTCCCGCCGCGGTGTTCTCGACCCTGGTCAACTCGGTGTTGCGCGATCTGGTCGACGATGCCTGCAACGACATGGGCATCGTGCACTGCGACCTGTTGGGTCCGACCCTGGCCCGGTTGGAGATCGCCACCGGCACCGCCGCCGAGCGGGTGCCGATGCGTCCGGTGGGGGTCGAGGCCGACTACTTCACCCGGATCGCCGCGATGGAATTCGCCGTCCGGCACGACGACGGGCAGTTGTTGTCCGGCCTGGCCGAGGCCGAGATCGTGCTGATCGGCCCGTCCCGCAGCGGCAAGACCCCGCTGTCGATGTACCTGGGCTACCTCGGCTACCGCACCGCGAACGTCCCGCTGGTCAACGGCATCCCGTACCCGCCCGAACTGGCCCGGGTCGATCGCTGGCGGATCGTCGGGTTGACCATCGACCCGCAGCGCTTGGCGAAGCTGCGCGACAAGCGGATCCAGGGGATGGGTTCGTTCAGCCCGCAGGACGGTTACGCCGACCTGGCCCGGATCTACACCGAACTCGACGAGATCACCGCGATGCAGCGCAAGCTGGGCGCCCGGATCCTCGACACCACGAACATCGCCCTCGAGGAGTCGGCCGCGCGGGTGATCGATATCGTCGAAACACGCGCCAGGATGGCGGGTACCCACCTACGCCGACAGTCCACCAACGAACTCACAGTCACGCCATGAGAAACACCCAGGGATCGAAGGAGATCGCCATGACCGACCAGGACCGCTACGTCTACGACCTTTCCGAAGGCGATGCGTCCATGAAGAACCTGCTCGGCGGTAAGGGCGCCGGCGTCGCGGAAATGAACCGGATCGGGGTTCCGGTGCCGGACGCATTCACCGTCACCACCACCGCGTCGGTCGAGAACATGCGACTCGGACACTGGCCCGACGGGCTCTGGGAGCAGATCGTGGACGCGGTCAAGCGCCTCGAGGAGCGCACCGGACGCACCCTGGGCGGGGCGACCAAGCCGCTGCTGGTGGCCGTGCGTTCGGGTGCGGTGCAGTCGATGCCGGGCATGATGGACACGATTCTGAACCTGGGTATCACCGACGAATCGGTGCTCGCCCTGGCCGAGGAGTCGGGCAACCCCCGCTTCGCCTGGGACTCCTACCGGCGCTTCATCCAGATGTACGGCGAGGTCGTCGAGGGCGTCGACCCGTCGGTGTACGAGGACGCGCTGAGCGCGTTGAAGGCCGATCGCGGCGTGCAGCAGGACACCGACCTGTCGGCCGACGACATGGCCGAACTGGTGCGCACCTTCAAGCGGCTGTCCACCGAGGCGATCGGCCACGAATGGACCGCCGACCCGATGGAGCAGTTGCGTGGTGCGGTGGACGCGGTGTTCCGCTCGTGGTTGAACCCGCGGGCCGAGGTGTACCGCAAGGCGAACAACATCTCCGCCGATCTGGGTACCGCGGTGAACGTGATGCAGATGGTCTTCGGCAACCGGGGCGAGACCTCGGCCACCGGCGTGTGCTTCACCCGTGACCCGTCCACCGGTGTCAACGAGATCTACGGCGAGTTCCTGGTCAACGCCCAGGGCGAGGACGTGGTGGCCGGCATCCGCACCCCGCGCAAGCTCGAGGAGATGGAAGAGGTGTTGCCGGGTGCCTACAAGCAACTGATCGACACCCTCAAGCGGTTGGAGAACCACTACTCCGACATGCAGGACATCGAGTTCACCGTCGAGGACGAGAAGCTGTACCTGCTGCAGACCCGTACCGGCAAGCGCACCGCCCAGGCGGCGATCAAGATCGCCGGCGACATGGTGGACGAGGGCCTGATCGACCGTGAGACCGCGTTGCTGCGCATCGAACCGAATCAGCTTGACCAGCTGCTGCACCCGGCGATCGACCCGTCGGCGAAGACCGAGCCGCTGACCGTGGGGCTGAACGCGTCCCCGGGTGCCGGCGTGGGCACTTTGGTGTTCAGCGCCGATGACGCCGAGAAGGCCGGCAAGGTCGGTGAGGACGTCATCCTGGTGCGCTGGGAAACCACCCCCGACGACATCCACGGTGTGCTGGTGGCCCAAGGCGTGCTCACCGCCCACGGCGGCATGACCTCGCACGCCGCGGTGGTGGCGCGCGGCATGGGCAAGCCCTGTGTGGCCGGCGCGCACGAACTGCACATCGATGCGGCCGCGAAGAAGCTGACCGTCAACGGCAAGGAGTACGGCGAGGGTGACGTGTTCACCATTGACGGCTCGACCGGTGAAGTGTTCGCCGGGGCC
>JAAYAO010000005.1 GCA_012719335.1 Propionibacterium sp.
CCAGCCGTAGATCGCCTGACAGGGGTCACCGACCGCGGTGACCGCGTGACCCAGCCCGTCCTCGACGGTCTCGCCGGAGAACAACGAGCGCAGCAGGGTGGCCTGCGCCGAGGACGTGTCCTGGTACTCATCGAGCAGCACCACCGGCCACTGCCGGCGGACCGCGGCCGACACCGCCGGCACCTCCCGGGCCAGCCGGGCCGCGATCGCAAGCTGGTCGCTGAACTCCACCAACCCCAGGCGTTGTTTCAGTTGCTGGTATTCGTCGACCAGGCCAGCCAGTTCGAGTCGTTCGATCGCCCGCTCCCGGGCGACCCGGACGGCCTTCACCATGTCCCCGCGATACAACGGCACCGAGTCGAGCATCCGCACCCATTTGGTGGCGTGCTCGGCCAACTCCCGGGTGGACACCAGGTGGGAGGTCAGCTCGTCGTCGAGCTGCAACAGGTTCTTCACCACCGAACCGGGGCTCAACCGGGAGAGGTACTCGAAGGGGCCGGCGGCCCGGGCCACCACCTGATCGGCCAGCCGGTACCGGGTCGCGCCGGTGACGATCACCGGGTCGGTTTCCACTCCGAGCCGCACCCCGTGTTCGGCGACCATCCGGCCGGCGAAGGCGTCATAGGTCATCACGACCTGCTCCCCGGCCTCGTCGGCGCCGGTCAGGTCGATCACCCCGGCCTTCACCAGGGCGGTGCGCACCCGCTGGGCCAGTTCGGCGGCCGCCTTGCGGGTGAAGGTCAGGCCGAGCACGTCCTCGGGACGGGCCCGCCCGGTGCCGACCAGCCACACCACCCGGGCCGCCATCACGGTGGTCTTGCCCGACCCGGCCCCGGCGATGATCACCCCCGGTTCGACCGGGGCGGTGATCGCGTCCAGTTGTTGGGTCGAGAACGGAATCTCCAGCGCATCGCAGAGCTGCTCCGGGTCGGTGAGCACACGTCGCGGCATCAGTTCACCACCGCCGTTCGGGTGTTCAGGGCCGGGCAGTCGGGTGCGAAGGCGCAGAACCGGCAGGCGCTGTTGCGGGTGGCCGGAAACTCCTCGGCCCGCAGTTGGCGGGCCGCCCGGGCCAGTTGCTGGTGGATCCAGCTCCGTTCACTGGACGTTTCGGGGGCTCCTTCGTCGTCGGGCCACGGTCGTTCGGTGATCGAGGCCTGGGACAGCACCTTGGGGTACGGGCCTCCCTTGCCGTCCTGCACGCGCAGGTACACCAGTTCGGCCCCGGCCACCACCGGGCTCGGCCCGACCAGGTCGGCCGCGGCCCCGGCCAGCAGGGCCGCCTGGTACACCCCGAGTTGGCTGTGTTCTCGCATCGCGTCCTTGGTCGGAAGGGATTGCCGGTCTTGAAATCGATCACGTGCAGGTGGCCGTTGCCGTCGCGTTCGATCCGGTCGATGGTGCCGACCAGGCGCACCGTGTCGTCGCTCAACAGCACCTCGACGTCGAAGGGCACCTCGGTGCCGACCACCTCGCGTCCCCGGGCCGGATGCCAGGCGATGTAGCGTTCCAGCGCCTCGTACATCCTCGAGAGTTCCACCTCACCGAACCAGATCGCTTGCATCGGGATCTGCTGCCACACCCGGTCGATCAGCCCGGCCAGGTCGTCATGGCTCAGGTCGCGGTGGGCGGCCTCGTCCAGCACCGCGTGCACCACCGAACCGATGGTGGCCGATGACCCGACCGGTTTGTCGCCGCGGGCCTTGCGGGTCAGGAACCAGCGCCGCGGGCAGCCGAGCAGCATCTCCAGGGCACTGCCCGACAACCGCACCGGTTGCCCGGCCAGGGTGACCGGTTCGTCGGCCTCGGTGCGTGCGGCCATGCCCCACCAGCGGCTCGGGTCGGCGGCCGGGACGTGTTCGGTCAGCCCCGCCAGCCGGGCTGCGGCGGCGCTGCGCAGGCCGGGCGACAGGTCGGGGTCGAGCACCGCGCGGCGCAACTCGCCCACCATCGCGGTGAGGTTCAGCGGACGTCGCGGCCGGCCGCTGCGGTGATCGAGGTCGATGCGCAGGTCGGTCAGGAATCGGGAGGGCTGGTCACCCTCCCCCTCGGTGCCGGTGACCGCGGTGACGATCAGCCGGTCGGCGGCCCGCGAGCAGGCCAGGTGGAACAGCCGGCGTTCCTCGGCCAACAGCGAGACCGGGTCGATGCCGGGGCCGAGCCCCTCGGGGGTGAGCCGGTCGGCTTCGAGCAGGGTGCCGCGACGGCGCAGGTCGGGCCACACCCCTTCCTGCACCCCGGCGACCACCACCAGGCGCCACTGCGAGCCCTTCGCCCGATGCGCGGTGAGCAGCCGCACCGCCCCACCGCGCAGGTCGCCCTCGCGTTGGGTGTCGGCCGGGATCTGTTGGCCGGCCACCTCCTCCCCGAAATTCTCCACCCCCCGGTCGCCGGATCGCTCCTGGGAACGTCGGGCCAGGTCGAACAGGGCGACCACCGCATCCAGGTCGTGGTCGGCGGCCCGGGCCGGGTCGTCGCGGCGCAGGGCGGCTTCGGCCAACCGGTTCGGCCAGCCGGTGCCGTTCCACAGCACCCACAGCGCCTCCTCCGCCCCGGCCCCGGCCTCGACCCGCTCCCGGGTGCGCCGCAGCAGGTCGCCGAGGGCTCGGGCCCGGTCACGTTCGCGGCCGGGTGGGCAGGCGTCGAGCAGGGTCGGGTCGACCAGGCATTCGGCCAACAGTTCGGCCGAGGGCCGCGGCAACTGGGCCCCGGCGAACTCGACGCGTTCGGCCTCGCGCAGCATCCGGCCCAGCCGACGCACCCCCATCGCGTCCAACCCACCCAGTGGTGAGGTCAACAGGGTGCGGGCCTGATCCGGGTCGGGGGCACGTTGCCCGGCGGCGACCTCCAGCCCCAGCAGCAGCGGTTGGACGGCCGGTTCCTGGGCCAGCGGAATCTCGTCACCGGCGATCTCCACCGGGACGCCGGCCGCGACCAGGGCGCGGGCCAGCCCGGGCAGGGCGGCGCGTCCGTTGCGCACCAGCACCGCCATCTGCGACCAGCGCAGCCCGTCCTGCAGGTGGGCGTGCCGCAGCAGGTCGGCGATGTGGTCGGCCTCTGCCCCGGGGGAATCGAAGGTGAGCACCTCCACCGCACCGCGCTCCCCGACCCGTCCGGTGGCCGGTTGTTTCCAGGCCGTGACCAGGTCGTCGGGCAGGGCCCGCGGCAGCGGAATCCGGGCACTGGTCAGACATTGCGCATCGACCAACCGCCGGGCCTGCCGGTGGTTCGTGCCCAGCACCACCATCGGTGCCCGGTGGCCGTGCACATCGGGGAAGGCCTCGGCGAAGTCCAGGGCCGCGCGGGTGTTGGCCCCGCGGAAGGCGTAGACCGACTGGTCGGGGTCGGCGAAGACGATCAGTTCGGCTCCGGTCAGCCGGGTCGGGCCGGGTTTGGTCAGCCCCCGCAGCAGCGCAATCTGGGCCGGGTCGAGGTCGTGGAAGTCGTCGACCAGCACGCAGCTGATCTCGCCGCGCAGTTGGTCGCCGATCGCCGGGTCGGCCACCAGCAGCCGGGTGCGGTGGACGAGTTCGTCGTAGTCGAGTACGCCCTCGCCGTCGAGCACGTCGAGGTATTCGGCGAAGAACTCGCCCGCCGCCACCCATTCGCGACGGTCGGCGCGCCGTCCGGCCTCGATCAGATCCTCGGGGTCCATCGCCAACTGGCGGGCCCGGGCGAACACCGCCCGCAACTCGGCGGCGAAGGAGCGGGTGCCCACCGCGGCGGCCAGGTCGTCGGGCCAGCGGGCCACCCCGGGGTTCATCCCGGCCAGCACCTCCCGCAGCCGGAATTCCTGCTCGGGGGCGGTCAGCAGCCGCAGCTCGCGGGGGTCCTCCGGGTTGGTGAAGCGGCGCACCAGGCTGTGGCACAGGCCGTGCACGGTCATCACCGGTGGCGGCACCGCGGCATCGCCGAGGCGGGACGCGATCCGGTTGCGCACCTCGTTGGCCGCCCGGCGCGAGAAGGTCAACACCAGTACCGATTCGGCCGGCGCCCCGGCCCGGATTCGGTCGACGGCGGTTTCGATCAGGGTGGTGGTGCGGCCCGTCCCGGCCGCACCGAGCACCGCCAATGGCCCACCACGGTGGGCGACCACGCGCTGTTGGTCGTCGTCGAGGGCCACCGGCGCGCCGGGCGCCGGTGGTGGGCCGAGGGTCAGGGTCGGAAGTGCCACCCCTCCATGCAAGCAGAGCCCACCGACAGGATTTGCCCGAGGGATACCCCCGGGGGTATATTTCGAGCATCCCCATCGAAAGGAATCCCCATGTGTCGCGCTGTTTCCTGCAAGAAGTGCGGTAAGACCACCTGGGCCGGCTGCGGCCAGCACGTCGACCAAGTGATGCGCGGCGTTCCCGCGGCGAAGCGCTGCACCTGCGACCGCACCGCCGGCAGCCAGGGCGGCTTCTTCGCCAAGCTGCTGGGCCGCTGACCGGAGTATTCGACAACCTGAGATCGTGGAGCAATGAAGAACTATGTGATCGTCGGCGGGGTGGCCGGTGGCATGTCCGCCGCCACCCGGCTGCGCCGACTGGACGAGCAGGCCAACATCATCGTTTTCGAGCGCACCGATTATGTGTCGTTCGCCAACTGTGGCCTGCCCTACTACGTCGGCGGGGTGATCACCGACCGCGATGAATTGCTCCTGCAAACCCCCGAGAGCCTCGATCGTCGATTCGATCTCGACGTTCGGGTGGGCCACGAGGTGATCGGCATCGACCGCACCGAGCAGTCGGTGCGGGTGCGCAACCTCGCCACCGGTGAGGAGTTCGACCAGCCCTACGACGCCCTGGTGTTGTCCACCGGCGCCGCGCCGGTGACGCCGCCGATCCCGGGCATCGAGCGCGCCCTGCGACTGCGTGACATCAACGACGTCGATGCGATGACCGCCGCCGCGGAGGCCCGTCCCGCTTCGGCGGTGGTGATCGGGGCCGGTTTCATCGGTCTGGAGGTCGCCGAGAACCTGATTTTCCGCAACATTCCCACCACCGTGGTGGAGATGGCCGACCAGGTGCTCACCCCGCTCGACCCGGAGATGGCCGCCCCGGTGGCCGACGAGTTGCGCCGCCACGACATCCGGGTGTTGACCGGCGCCGGGGTCACCGAGATCACCGACACCGAGGTCGTGCTGGACGACGGACGCCGGCTGCCGGCCGAACTGGTCGTCGCCTCGATCGGGGTGCGCCCCGATACCCGATTGGCCGAACACGCCGGCCTGGAGATCAACGAGCGCGGCGGCATCATCGTCGACGAGCAGCAGCGCACCAGCGACCCGCTGATCTTCGCCGTGGGTGACGCGGCCACCAAGCGGGATGCGATCGATGATTCCCAGGTGCTGGTGCCGTTGGCCCAGACGGCGAACCGGCACGGACGGCTGGTGGCCGATGTGATCACCGGCCGCGCCACCTCGAGCCTGCCGGTGCTGGGCACCGCGATCGTGAAGATCTTCGATCTGACCGCGGCCAGCACCGGGTGGAACGAGAAGCGGCTGCGGGCCGCCGGCCGGGCCTACCGGGCGATTCACACCCATCCCAGCGATCACGCCGGCTACTACCCCGGCGCCCAGCAGATGTCGCTGAAGCTGCTGGTCGATGCCGACACCGACCTGATTCTGGGCGCCCAGGGAGTCGGGCCGTCCGGGGTCGACAAGCGCATCGACGTGATCGCCACCGCGATCCGGGGTGGCATCACCGCCTCGGGTCTGGCCGATCTCGAACTGGCCTACGCCCCACCGTTCGGGTCGGCCAAGGATCCGATCAACATGTTGGGCATGATCGCCGACAACCTGGCCCACGGGTACGCCGAGACGATCCAGTGGCACGAGTTGGCCGAGGCCCAGGCCGCCGGTGCGGTCGTGGTGGACGTGCGCACCCCCGGCGAGTTCGACCGCGGCGCGATTCCCGGCGCGATCAACATCGAGGTGGACGCGTTGCGGGAGCGCCACGGCGAGATTCCCGACGGCGACCTGATCGTGCACTGCCAGGTGGGCCTGCGCGGACACACCGCGGCACGCCTGCTGGCCGGCCTCGGTCGTCCGGCCCGCAACCTCGACGGCGGCTACAAGACCTGGTTGGCCGGCCGGGACTGACCTGCCGACCAACCCGAAAACCCCCGCATCCCGATGGGATGCGGGGGTTTTCGGTATCGGCCGTTCGGGCCGTCAGGCCATGCTCAGGAAGACCCGTTCCAGTTTCTTGGCGTCCAGCGAGTCGGTTTCGCCGTCGGATTCGACCATGCACTGCCGCAGACCCTCGGCGATGATGGAGTAACCGGCCCGGTCCAGGGCTTTGCCCACCGCGGCGAGTTGGGTGACGATGTCCTCACATTCGCGGCCCTCTTCGATCATGGTGATCACCCCGCTGAGTTGACCACGCGCCCGCTTGAGCCGGTTCAACACCGGAACCATCTGCTCACTCGTCAGTTGCATCTCACACCACCCTTGTTCAGTCGTACCCCCCAGGGTATTAGCTCCACCCAAAGGGGTAAATCCCGGCTCACGGTACCGATAAAAGTCGACTTCGAGCGGGAACCGGTGGTGAACGACCCATGAGGTGTGCAAGGGTTGAGCTGCTGTCACCGACCGACGACGTGGAAAGGCTGCGATCGGACGAAGGTGAGGGTCACGACCCAACAGCAGGGCTGTCGTGAGTTGCGGCACCCAGCAAAGCTAGGAGAAGTACATGGCGCAGGGAACCGTCAAGTGGTTCAATGCCGAAAAGGGTTACGGGTTCATCGCCGTTGACGGTGGCGGCCCGGATGTTTTCGTCCACTACAGTGCAATCGATTCCTCCGGTTTCCGGACCCTCGAAGAGGGCCAGCGGGTCGAGTTCGACACCACCCAGGGACCGAAGGGCCCCCAGGCCGATCAGGTTCGCCCCATCTGAGTTTTTCACCACCCCGCCGGCACGGTTTCCAGCCAGGGCCGTGATCGGTGGTTTCACCCCGAAGGGCGTGACCCGGGCACTCTGCCCGCGTCACGCCCTTCGGCGTTCCCGGTGTGCGGCGGCGCCTCAGGCCTGCGGCAGGGACGGGTCGACCGCGACGATCCAGGCCCGGATTCCACCGGCCAGGTGGTCGGCCCGGGTGAACCCCTCGGCACGCAATTTCGCCAGGCACTCCCCCGACCGGATGCCGCTGCGGCAATAGAGCACCAAGTCGCGATCGGTCGGCAGCTCGCGCCACCGGCCGTCCAGCAGTTCGTCCTTGGGCAGCCAGATCGACCCGGGGATCCGGTTCACCTCCCGCTCCTCGGCCTCGCGGACGTCCACCACCAGCACGTCCCCGTCGTCGATGCGGCTGCGCAGCGTCTCGGGTGACCACCCGTCGGCGGCCGGTGCCGGGGCGCCCCGCCGGCTGCCGCAGGCGATGCAGGTCGGGTCGGGGGCCACCCGGATCCGCGACACCCGTCCGCGCAACAGGTCCAGCAGTTGAATGGCCCCGACCAGCGGTTCGCCCACCCCACAGATCAGCTTCACCGCCTCCACCGCCTGGAGTGAGCCGAGCACCCCCGGCACCGCCCCGAGCACACCGGCCTCGGCGCAACTGGGCACCGCCCCGGGGGCCGGGGGCCGCGGGAACAGGCAGCGGTAACAGGGCCCGTGGCCGGCCCACAGCACACTCACCTGCCCCTCGAAGCGGTTCACCGAGGCCCAGATGTGCGGGATGCCGGCACGCACCGCCGCATCGGCGACGTCGTAGCGGGCGGTGAAGTTGTCGGTGCCGTCGATCACCAGATGGTGCCCGGCCAACAAGTCGTCGGCGTTGGCGGCGCTCAGCGGCACCCGGTGGGTGATCACCTCGACGCCGGGATTCAGCGCGGTCAGGGTGTCGGCGGCCGATTCGACCTTGGCACGGCCCAGGTCCGCGGTGCGGTGCACCACCTGACGTTGCAGGTTCGATTCACTCACCGCGTCGTCGTCGATCACCGCGATCCGACCCACCCCGGCGGCGGCCAGATAGGTCAGCGCCGGGCTGCCCAATCCCCCGGCCCCGAGCACCACCACCGAGGCGGCCCGGAGCCGGCGTTGCCCGTCGACGCCCACCTCGTCCAGGGTCAGGTGTCGCGCATACCGGCGTTGTTCCTCGACGGTCAGCGCGGGTCCGGCCGGTACCAGGGGTTCGAAGGGCATGGGCCGAGTGTAGGAGCTGGCATGCTGTCGAATCGGCCGGCCCGGCCGCGCCACCCCGCGGGGCACCGCTACCGGCCGGTAGTACTCGGTGCCGAAGACCCGACGGTCGTTCGATAGCCTGTGGGAATGGAAGAACCCGTGGTGCGGTCCCGCTTGCCGCGGCGCGAGCGGCGCGCGCAACTGCTCGAAGCCGCCAGCCAGGTTTTCGCCGCCAAGGGTTACCACGCGGCCGCGATGGACGACATCGCCGAGGCCGGCGGGGTTTCCAAGCCCGTGCTGTACCAGCACTTCGATTCCAAACTCGAGTTGTACCTGGGCCTGTTCGACGTGCACTCCGAGCGGATCGTCAACGTGGTGCTGCAAGCCCTGCGCGGCACCACCGAGAACGAGGATCGAGTGGCGGCCACCTTCGAGGCCTTCTACGGGTTCGTGGAGAGCAACGATCCCGGTTTCCGGTTCGTCTTCGAATCCGACCTGACCGGTGACCCGCGGGTCGCCGAACGGTCGACCAGATTGCATCAGGAACTCGCCTCCGCGGTCGCGGCGCTGATCGTGGATCAAACCGGGATGTCCCTGCCCGATGCGACACTGGCCGCCAGCAGTCTGGTCGGGATGGCGGAATCCAGTGCCCGCGCCTGGCGGGCGACCGACCTGGATCGGCAACGCGCCCAACAGGTCATGTCCACCCTCGCCTGGCGCGGAATCAGTGGGTTTCCCGTGCAGGAGGGCAAGTGAACGATCCGGCCGAGTTGATCGGGGCCGAGCACGCCGAACAGATGCCGGCCAGTTGGGTCGGAGTGGTCTGCGACCGCGGCCAGCGACATGCCGGCAACGAGGACGCCGCGGTGGTAGTGGCCACCCCCGAACCCGGCATGCACGCGGTGCTGGTGGTCTGCGACGGGGTGTCCAGCGCCCCGAACTCGGCCGAGGCGGCCACTGCGGCCAGCAAGGTGGTCGCCGAGGCGCTGACCCCGGCCGCCGAGGATCCCGACCCCGACACTCGCGCCCGGCAGTACGCCGCCCGACTGGTCGAGGCGATCGCCCGGGCCAATGACACGGTCGTCGACCTGGGTGCCGGCGCCGAGCACGCCCCGAGCTGCACCATCGCCGGTGCCGTCGTCTCCGATCATGCGATCGTGGCCGGCTGGGCCGGGGATTCACGGGTGTACTGGTTTCCCGACGAGGGCCCCGGCGTGCTGCTGACCACCGACGATTCGATGGCCCAGTTGCGGATCGAATGGGGTGTGGAACGGGAACAGGCCGAGCAGGGGCCCGGCGCGCACACGATCACCCGGTGGCTGGGCCGCGATGCCCCCACCGATCCGGCCCACACCGTGGTGCACCGGATCGATGGACGCGGCTGGGTGCTGGTGTGCACCGACGGTTTGTGGAACTACGCCTCCGAACCCGAAACCCTCGGCGGAGTGTTGCAGGATCTGTTCACCGATGCCCCCGATATGCGCCTGCCGGTGGATGTTGCCCGCGAGTTGGTGAACTGGGCGAACCGGCAGGGCGGGGCGGACAACATCACCGTGGCGGTGGCCCGCCTCGGTGAGCTGGTCAACCCCGAGAACGGCCAGGACTGACCCGGAAGGTCGTCCGACCCGCACACGCCCGCGGGCGAATGTGGTGGTAGCTGGCACACTGGTCAGCGCACAACCCGAACCAGAGAACAAGGGAGATGGCCCGGTGGAGATCAAGGTCGGAATTCGTCAGGTTGCCCGTGAGGTCGTTCTGGAGACCGAGGAGAGCGCCGAGACCGTCCGGTCGGCGTTCGCCAAGGCCCTCGACGAAGGCGGTGTGCTCACCCTGACCGACACCCAGGGACGCACCGTGCTGGTGCCCGCCGAGGCGGTCGGCTACCTCGAAATCGGCCAGGAGCACGCCCGCCGCGTCGGCTTCGGGATGGACTGACCCACCCCACGCCGCGGGCTCACCCACACCCTGGTTGAGCCGCCCGCGCGGGACTCATCCTTCACGCTGGTTGAGCCGCCCGCACGGCCCCACCCACGCCGCGCGCACTCACATACTGGTTGAGCCGCCGCCCGCGGGCCCTCACCCTTCACGCTGGTTGAGCCGCCCGCGCAGCGGGCGAGTCGAAACCCCGCGACCCATCCCGGCGAAGCGCCCACATCGTCCCCGCCACCCCCGCGTTCCGGACGATCCGCGACCCCGCCCGCCCGGTCGACCGGGGTGGGGCGCCGGGTGGGCTAGACTTCAGCGCGTACTGCTGCGCCGTCCCTGGCACCACATGGTGTGATGTGCCGGCCGCGCGCGGGAATCCGTGCGGCGCACCCCGCCGCCAGAACCGAAGGCATAATCCTGTCCGAGCACAACAACACGACCGAAGCCGCCACGACCTTCACCGATCTCGGGGTTGATTCCCGGATCGTGGAGGCCCTCACCGAGGTGGGCATCAACAGTCCGTTCCCGATTCAGGCGATGGCGATTCCGATCGCCCTGCGCGGCACCGACATGATCGGGCAGGCCCGCACCGGTACCGGCAAGACCCTGGCATTCGGCATCCCGATCATCCAGAGCCTGGTCACCCCCCAGGACGACGAGTTCACCGACCTGCCGCACGCCGGCGCCCCGCAGGCCCTGGTGGTCACCCCCACCCGGGAGCTGGCCAGCCAGGTCAGCCGCGACCTCGAGGTGGCCTCCAACAAGCGTGGCGCCCGGCTGATCACCGTCTACGGTGGCGTCGCCTACGAACCGCAGCTCGAAGCCCTGGAGCGGGGCGTGGAGATCGTGGTGGGCACCCCCGGCCGGCTCCTCGACCTGCTGCAGCGTCGCGCACTGAACCTCAAGCACTGCCGCGTGGCGGTGCTGGACGAGGCCGACGAGATGCTCGACCTGGGCTTCCTGCCCGATGTGGAGCGGCTGCTGGCCGCCACCCCCGCCAGCCGGCAGACCCTGCTGTTCTCGGCCACCATGCCCAGCCAGATCATCGCCCTGGCCCGGGCGCATCTGAACCAGCCGGTGAACATCCGCGCCGAATCGCAGGGTGAGCAGACCACCGTCCCGCTGACCACCCAGTACGTGTACCAGGCCCACGATCTCGACAAGCCCGAGATCGTCGCCCGGGTGCTGCAGGCCGAGGGCCGCGATCGGATGATGATCTTCTGCCGCACCAAGCGGTCGGCACAGCGGCTGGCCGACGACCTGGCCGACCGGGGCTTCGCCGCCGCCGCGATCCACGGTGACCTGAACCAGGCCGCCCGGGAGCGGGCGCTGAAGAAGTTCCGCGAGGGCACCATCAACTGCCTGGTTGCCACCGACGTCGCCGCCCGCGGTATCGACGTGTCCGGGGTGACCCACGTGATCAACTACGAGTGCCCCGATGACGACATGACCTACGTGCACCGAATCGGACGCACCGGCC
>JAAYAO010000022.1 GCA_012719335.1 Propionibacterium sp.
GTCGGCCTACGCCTTCTCCACCGAGAACTGGAAGCGCTCCCCCGACGAGGTGCGCTGGTTGATGAACTTCAACCGCGATGTGATCCACCGCCGCCGCGACGAACTGCACGCCATGGGGGTGCGGATCCGATGGGCCGGACGCCGCCCGCGGCTGTGGCGGTCGGTGATCAACGAGTTGGAGTCGGCCGAACAGCAGAGCCGACACAACGACGTCCTGACCCTGCAGTTCTGCGTCAACTACGGCGGACGGGCCGAGATCGTGGACGCCACCCGCCGGATCGCCCAACTGGCCGCCGAGGGCGAGCTCGACCCGTCCCGGATCACCGAGAAGTCCTTCCGGGGTTACCTCGACGAACCGGACATCCCCGATGTGGATCTCTTCTGGCGCACCAGCGGGGAGCAGCGCTTCTCGAACTATCTGCTGTGGCAGTCGGCCTACGCCGAGATGGTGTTCAGCAACGTGCTGTGGCCCGACGCCGACCGCCGGGATCTGTGGCGGGCGATCGAGCAGTATGTGCACCGCGACCGGCGCTACGGCGGCGCGATCCCGAACGAGACCGGCAGCGGCTGAGCCGGGGGGGCCTCGTCCGCAACTGTGGTGGGGCAGGTGTCGACGCGGGTGGCCACCCGACGCGAACCGGCTCGACCAGCCTGACTGCCCCCGACCGGGGCCGACATGGGAAACTCCTGGCACTCGCACTACAAGGAGGTAGCCATGAGCGATCACGATGTACGCATGGTGGTGCTGTCCACCGACGACCTGGACGCGTCCATTCAGTACTGGGAAGCCCTCGGCCTGAAGCTGAAGTTCCGCGACGGGGCCCATTTCGCCGCGATGGACGGCGGGTCGGTCACCCTGGCGCTGGCCACCAAGGTCGATCACCCGATGCACGGCCAGGTGGTCGTCGGCATCAAGACCGCCGATGTGGACGCCGCGGCCAAGGCCGCCGAGGAGGCCGGTGGCGGCATCGTCAAACCTGCCTACAACGACGCCCACGAACGTCGCGCGGTGGTCTACGACAACCAGGGCAAAGGCGTGGTGTTCTACAGCCCGCTGCCGCGCGACTGAGCCCCCGCACACCGAACCGACCTCTCCCACCCCGACGCAACCCCGCGTCTCGCGGCGGGTCGGGGTGGGAGAGGTCGGTGTCGGTGGGTCAGCGAATGGCGCGGTTCACCGCGTGGGTGACCGCCTGCAGCGAGGCGGTGATGATGTTCTCGTGGATGCCGACGCCCCACATGATGCGGGCGTCGTCACCGGAACCGATCTCGCACTCCACATAGGCCGCGGCGGTGGCATCCCCGCCGGCGCTCAGCGCGTGTTCGGAGAAGTCCAGCACCCGTACCCCGCGATGACCGAAGCTCGACAGAGCGTCCACGTAGGCCGACACCGGGCCGTTGCCCTCACCGTGCACGGTGAACTGTTCACCGTTCATCTCGATGTCGACGTCGACGGTGTCCACCCCGTTGTTGCTGGTGCGCACCCCCTGCACCGACATCGGCCCGGTGGTCTCCACGTACTCGTCCATGAAGATCCGGTACAGGCTGTCGGAGCTGATCTCCTCGCCCGAGGAATCGGTGTGCTGCTGCACCACCCGGGAGAACTCGATCTGCAGCCGGCGCGGCAGGTTCAGGCTGTGGTCGGCCTTCATGATGTAGGAGACCCCGCCCTTGCCGGACTGCGAGTTGACCCGGATCACGGCCTCGTAGGTGCGTCCCACATCGTGCGGGTCGATCGGCAGGTAGGGGGCTTCCCAATCCAGCTCCGACACCGGACGTCCCTCGGCCTCGGCCTGCCGGTCCAGGGCCTCCAGGCCCTTCTTGATCGCATCCTGGTGCGAACCGGAGAAGGCGGTGTACACCAGGTCACCGGCGTAGGGGTGGCGCGGGTGGACGGGCAGGTTGGTGCAATACTCGACCGTGCGGCGAATCTCGTCGATGTCGGAGAAGTCGATCATCGGGTCGATGCCCTGGCTGAACAGGTTCAGGCCCAGGGTGACCAGGCAGACGTTGCCGGTGCGTTCCCCGTGCCCGAACAGGCAGCCCTCGACGCGGTCGGCGCCGGCCATCAGGGCCAGTTCGGTGGCGGCCACGGCGGTGCCCCGGTCGTTGTGCGGGTGCAGCGAGATGGCCACGTGTTCCCGGTTGTTGACGTGGCGGCCGAAGTACTCGATCTGATCGGCGTACACGTTCGGGGTGGAGCCCTCGACGGTGGCCGGCAGGTTCAGGATGATCTCGCGACCGTCCTCGGGCTGCCAGATGTCCATCACCGCGTTGCAGACCTCCACCGCGTAATCGGTCGGGGTCTGGGTGAAGATCTCCGGGGAGTACTGGTAGCCGAAGTGGACATCACCCAGGTTCTGTTCGGCGTACTTCATCACCAGTTCGGTGCCGCGGGTGGCCAGCGCGATGCACTCGGCCTCGTCCATGCCGAAGACCACGCGCCGAAACATCGGCGCGGTCGCGTTGTACATGTGAATGGTGGCGTTGTCGGCGCCCTTCAGGGATTCCGCGGTGCGCTCGATCAGATCCTCACGAGCCTGGGTCAGCACCGAGATGGTCACGTCATCGGGGATCGCGTCGTCGGTGATCAACTGCCGCACGAAGTCGAAATCGGTCTGGGAGGCGGACGGGAAACCGACCTCGATCTCCTTGTAACCCATCTTCACCAGCATGTCGAACATGCGGCGTTTGCGGGCCGGGGTCATCGGGTCGATCAGCGCCTGGTTGCCGTCACGCAGGTCGGTGGACAGCCACCGGGGGGCCTTCTCGATGCGCTTGGTCGGCCAGGTGCGGTCGGGTACATCGACCGGCTGGAAGGGCTTGTACCGGCTGTACGGCATCGGCGACGGCTGCTGGACGGGGACGGACTGCGGCTGGGTGCCGAAACGATTGCTCATGATGGGTGTTGTTCCTCGCTGGTGGTGATTTCAGTGGGCCAATGGCACGACGCAACTCCGCAGCGAGGTAGCCGGCCCGTTCTCAGCGGGACTCGCTGCGGCAGCGAAGCAGGAGGTTCACCCAAGTCACGTCTGCCAGAGTAGTCGCTGACCGATGACTGTCAAGCAACGCGTGCCCCCGCTGAGATCGCCGCCGGCATACCACGCCGTATGTCGACGGTGCCGGGCTGCGTCGGCTCAGCCGGCATCCGGAGTCGGGCGGTTCGGTACCGGGCAGTAGCCCTCGAGGGCCAACCATTCCCGGGCACGACCCAGTCGGCGGTCACTGCTCACCGCGTTCCACCGGGCTTCCTCCGGTGTGTCGAACACGACATCGCGGAAGCGTCGGAAAGCTCCCCGTCCCGAGATCGCCCGCGACAGCCGCTCGGCCAGCTTCTCGCCTTCGACGGTGGCGATGAAGTACTCCATGTCGCGGTACCCATCGCGCGAGCCCCGGCTGTCGAACGCGAGCCAGTCGTCCGGATTCTCCTCGATGTCGATCGGTTCGGCCCAGGCGGGCAGGTCTTCCGGATCGGTCCAGGCGAACTGGTCGATCTCGTCTTGGCTGTAGAGGTTCCCGGTACGCAGGTCGATCGCACCGCCCCGGTGAACGGGGTCTCCCTCCAGTGCCCCCACGAGCAGGTCGAGTTCGATGGGCAGGTCGATCAGGTCGGGCCGTTCGCCGTCGCCCAGGACGGCGTCGAGTTGGTCGGCGAGTTCCTCATCCCCCGGCCATCCCCGCTCGCGCAGGGTCTGCACGCAGCGGCGGACGGCTTCGGGCACACCTGGCTGTTCGAGCTCACTGGCCAGCAGGGGCCCCAATTCGTGGAGGGCCAATAGATTCCAGTCGAACTCGTCCAGAAACGCCGCGAATCGCTCCGGCCCTGCGTCACGGGCTTCGGCGAATGCCTTCCACGGATTCACCCCAACTCCTTCAGTCGCCCAGAGCGGTGCCGACCTCGCGGGCCGCGGTGACCCAGGGGTGATCGGGCGGCACCAGCTTCAACTTGCCGGCCACGTCGGTCAACGGCACCGGCTCGGTGCCCTCGCCCCGGGCGGCGACCATGTGCCCGAACTTGCCCTCGGCGACCAGCTTCGCCCCGGCGGTGCCCAGCCGGGTGGCCAGCACCCGGTCGACCGCACACGGGGTGCCGCCGCGCTGCATGTAACCCAGGATCGACACCCGGGTTTCCAGGCCGGTGGCTTCCTCCAACTGGTGGGCGAGCTTCATCGGGTTCTCCCGGTGGCCCTCCTCGACCGCGGCCAGATGCTGCTTGGCCTGGGCCTTGGCCTCGGGGGTGTTCGCGTCCTTCACCAACTGTTGGGCCGCGGAGAACCGGCTGTGGTCGGACTGCTCCATCGCACCCTCGGCCAGCGCCACCACCGAGAAGCCCCGGCCGTGCGACATCCGCCGCTTGATCTTCTCGGCCACCGAATCCACCGAGTAGGGAATCTCCGGCAACAGGATCACGTCGGCACCACCGGCGATACCGGCGCCCAGCGCCAGCCACCCTGCCTTGTGGCCCATGATCTCGGCCAGGATGATCCGGTGGTGGGAGTGCGCGGTGGAGTGCAGCCGGTCGACCGCCTCGGTGGCGATTTCCAGGGCGGTGGCGAAGCCGAAGGACGAGTCGGTCATCGCGATGTCGTTGTCGATCGTCTTCGGCAGGGTGATTACGTCGATACCGGCCTGGGCCAGCCGCAGGGCGTTCTTCGCGGTGCCGCCGCCACCGAGCATCACCAGGGCGTCCAGTTTGTTCTTCTCGACGTTCTCCACGATGGTCGGGATCATGTCGCGGGTTTCACCGTCGACGACCATCTTGTGCGGCTTGTCGCGCGAGGTGCCCAGGATCGTCCCGCCGACGGTCAGGATGTTGGCCAGCGCGTCGGAGTCGAGTTCCAAGTGGCGGTTCTCCACCAGCCCGCGGATCCCGTCCCGGAACCCGATCAGCTTCATGCCGTATTCGCTGATCGCCGCCTTGCCGAACCCTCGGATCGCGGCGTTCAGGCCGGGGGCGTCACCCCCGGCGGTGAGAATCCCGATGCGTTTCGCCGACTTACCCATGCTGTCCCCTCGGTACGCGTGCCGTCAGAAATCCGAAATCAGTCGGTGCCGAA
>JAAYAO010000205.1 GCA_012719335.1 Propionibacterium sp.
CGGTCGAGGTGCGGCAACGACGCAGTGAGGTCAAGGACGCCATCCGGGCGCGGCGGATGAGTGTGGGCGAGGCCCTCGACCTGTCCGAGGTCGATGACGTGGTGGCCCACATCCGGGTCTACGAACTACTCAAGGCGGTTCCCCGGGTCGGCGACAAACGCGCGAACGAGATCATGGAGCGCCACGGCATAGCCGACGGCCGCCGGCTCCGGGGCCTGGGCAAACACCAGATCGCCGGGTTGAAGGCGGAGTTCGAGTGAACGGTGGGCAGGACGCCGGGCGGGTGGTAGTGCTCAGCGGCCCGACCGCGGTCGGCAAGGGCACCCTGGTCGCGCGGCTGCGTGACGTCCCCGGCCTGCGGGTATCCACCTCGGTCACCACCCGGCCGGCCCGTCCCGGGGAAGTCGACGGCACCCACTACCACTTCATCGACGACGCGGAGATGGACCGACTGGTCGCCGAGAACGGTCTGCTGGAATGGGCCGAGGTGCACGGCGCCGCCCGCTACGGCACCCCCCGCCGACAGGTGATGGACGCGGTCGCCGAAGGCCTGGTGGTGTTGTTGGAGATCGATCTGCAGGGCGCCCGGCAGGTGCGCGACACCTGGCCCGACGCCTGCTTCGTGTTCCTCGCACCACCCAGCGAGGACGAACTGGTGCGGCGGCTGCGCGGCCGCGGCACCGAAACCCCCGAGGAACAGCAACGTCGGCTGCGCACCGCCGAAGCCGAAATGGCCGCGATGGCGGAGTTCGACCATGTCGTGGTCAACGACGACATCGACCGGGCGACGCAGGAGTTGCTATCATTGCTCGGATTGCGTTCGCACCCCACCACGTGAAGGGCTTCCCTTGATCGACCAGACCCCCGTTTCCGGCATCATCAACCCGCCGATCGACGACCTGCTCAACGCCGTCGACTCGAAGTACAGCCTCGTGCTGTTCGCGGCCAAGCGCGCCCGGCAGATCAACTCGTACTACTCGCAGCTCGGCGAAGGCCTGCTCGAGAACGTCGGCCCGCTGGTGGACACCGGAATCCAGGAGAAGCCGCTGTCCATCGCGCTGCGCGAGATCGAAGCCGGGGTGCTCGAATCCAAGCCCTTCGACCCCGAGGCCGAGCCCGAGCCGGCGCTGGCCGATGTGGCTTCCTTCGACGACTACGCCCTCGACGACGACGGCCCCTCGCTCGCCTGAGCCATGGGCCGGGTCGTCGTCGGTGTTGCAGGTGGCATCGCCGCCTACAAGGCGTGTGAACTGGTCCGGCGGTTTCGCGCCGACGGCCACGAAGTGCGAGTGGTACCCACCCGGGCCGCGCTGAAGTTCGTCGGCCTCACCACCTGGGAAGCCCTGTCCGGCAACCCGGTGAGCACCGAGGTCTGGGACGACACCGACCAGGTCGCCCACGTCCGGATCGGCCAGCAGGCCGATCTGGTGGTGATCGCCCCGGCGACCGCCGACCTGATGGCCCGCGCCGCGAGCGGCCGGGCCGACGACCTGCTCACCAACGTCCTGCTCACCGCGCACTGCCCGGTGGTGATGGCTCCGGCCATGCACACCGAAATGTGGGAGCACCCGGCCACCCGGGCCAACGTCACCACCCTGCGCGAACGGGGCGTGTTGGTGATCAACCCGGCCAGCGGCCGGCTGACCGGCGCCGATTCCGGGCCCGGACGGTTGCCCGAGGCGGTCGAGATTCACGACATCGCTTCGACGATCCTGGCCGACCCGGCGATCGCCGGCGCCGCCACCGAACAGGACCTGCGCGGTCTGCAGGTGGTCGTGTCGGCCGGTGGCACCCGCGAACACCTCGACCCGGTTCGCTACCTGGGCAACGCCTCTTCCGGGTTGATGGGCATCGCCCTGGCCCGCGCCGCCGCCCTGCGCGGGGCCGAGGTCACCCTGGTGGCCGGCCACATCGAGCACCCGGTGCCCAGCGGCATCGACGTCCGGACGGTGGTCAGCACCGGCGACCTGGCCGAGACGATGACCGAACTCACCCCGAGCGCCGACGTGGTGATCATGGCCGCCGCACCCGCCGACTACACGCCGAAGGAATTCTCTTCGGGCAAGATCAAGAAGTCCGGGGACGATTCGCTCAGCGTCGATTTCGTGCAAACCACCGACGTGCTCGCCACCCTGGTGCAGCAGCGCGCCGACCGAGGCGACCAGGGTCAGGTGCTGGTCGGTTTCGCTGCCGAAACCGCCGGCTCGAAGGAAGTTCTGATCGACCTGGGCACCGCCAAACTGCGCCGCAAGGGTTGCGACCTGTTGGTCTGCAACGACGTCTCGTCCGGGCAGGTTTTCGGTGCCCCCGACAATGCGATCACCGTGCTCGACGCCGACGGCATCGTCGCCGAGCACGCCGGCGCGAAGTCGGTGGTCGCCCATGTGATTCTGGACGCCGCGCGCAGCCTACGACAGCGGCGCTAAGGTTCCCCATGCCAACCCGGGGCCCGCGGGCCCCACCGTGCAGCAGAGCAGGAGTACCCGTGGCTCGTCGACTCTTCACCTCCGAAGCCGTGACCGAAGGTCATCCCGACAAGATCGCCGATCAGATCAGCGACGCGATTCTGGACGCCATGCTGGCCCAGGATCTGCACACCCGGGCAGCGGTCGAAACCCTGGTCACCACCGGTCTGGTGGTGGTCGCCGGTGAGGTGACCACCGAGTCCTACGCCGATGTGCACGCCCTGGTGCGCGAAACCATCCTGAACATCGGCTACGACTCCTCCGACAAGGGTTTCGACGGACGCTCCTGTGGGGTGACGGTGTCGATCGGCGCCCAGTCGCCCGATATCGCCCAGGGCGTCGACACCGCGTGGGAGAACCGTCACGACGGCGCCGCCGACCCCTTCGACCTGCAGGGCGCCGGTGATCAGGGCCTGATGTTCGGGTACGCCTGCACCGAAACCCCGAACCTGATGCCGCTGCCGATCGATCTGGCCCAGCGACTGGCCGAACGGCTCACCCGGGTGCGCAAGGAGGGGATCATCCCCGAACTGCGCCCCGACGGTAAGACCCAGGTCACCATCGCCTACGAGAACGGGGTGCCGGCCGGGGTCGAAACCGTGGTGCTGTCCACCCAGCATTCCCACGGCATCGACCTGGAGGGCTTCCTGGTGCCGCGACTGCGCGAGCACGTCATCATCCCGACCCTGAACGATTACGACCTGCCCCACGACGATGTGCGGCTGCTGATCAACCCGACCGGCATCTTCGAGATCGGCGGCCCGATGGGTGACGCCGGCCTGACCGGTCGCAAGATCATCGTCGACACCTACGGGGGCATGGCCCGCCACGGCGGCGGCGCCTTCTCCGGCAAGGACCCCTCCAAGGTGGACCGGTCGGCGAGTTATGCGCTGCGCTGGGTCGCCAAGAATGTCGTCGCCTCCGGTCTGGCCGACCGCTGTGAGGTGCAGGTGGCCTACGCCATCGGCACCGCCCGTCCGGTCGGGTTCTACGTCGACACCTTCGGCACCGGCAAGGTGCCCGACGAGCAGATTGCAACCGCGATCGGGGAGGTCTTCGACCTGCGGCCCGCCGCGATCATCGACGCCCTCGACCTGCTGCGGCCGATCTACCGGTTGACCTCCAACTACGGCCACTTCGGCCGGGCCCTGCCCGAGTTCACCTGGGAACGCACCGACCGCGCCGACGCCCTCGCCGCAGCCGTCCGCGGCTGACGCGGCCGCCCCCGACGCCGGCTCATCACGCCGCCCTCTTTACCGTGGTGGAGCCGATTGGGGTTGCCCCTTTTGCACGGCGGTTGAGCAGGTTCACGCTTGCGTGAACCGTGTCGAAACCCCTGGTGGGTCCATGCTCGACGGGTTTCGACGGACGGCCGCTGCGCGGCCTGCTCAACCGGCGTTGAACGCCGCCTACGGTGCGTCCCCATCTGTTGAGCCGGTTGATGATGCCCCGGCGTCGAGGGCGGTCTGCGTCGCGTGTACTGGCGGCGTTTTCGCGTCGATGACTGAGACCGCAAGACCGGGGAGAGCAAAAGCCACTATGGCTTCGAACCCCCTTCCTGCTTGCGGTTTGAGTCATGGC
>JAAYAO010000206.1 GCA_012719335.1 Propionibacterium sp.
CGGCCCTGCCGAAAACCCGCTCCGGCAAGATCCTGCGCAAGACCATGCGCGAGATCGCCGACGGGGCCGACGCCGTGGTGCCGTCCACGATCGAGGACATGCAGGTGCTCGACGACCTGCGTTCGGTGCTGACCGGCGGCCCCAAGCCGATGATCCGCTGAGGTTCGGTGGGCCCCAACGCTGGTTGAGCCGGTTCGTGCTCGCACGAACCGCGTCGAAACCTCGCTGGTTGTCGCGCCGGTCGGGCTGGTTCGTGCTTGCCCGGGCCGTGTCGGAGTGCGGTGGGTGACGCCGGCCGGGCTGGTTCGTGCTCGCCGAGGCCGCATTGGAGTCCGGTGGGTTCCAACGCTGGTTGAGCCGGTTCGTGCCGGCACGAACCGCGTCGAAACCTCGTGAGCTGCCAGCCGAACCGGAACTCAGTTGCCCAGCAGCAGGTGTACCCCGGCCCGGCGGCAGGCCTCGCGCAGGGCTTGGGTGCGGTCTTCGTCCAGACCGACCCGGTAGCCGGCCAGCGGGCCGACCGGTTCACCGTCGGTACGCAGCAGCTTGAGGTGCCAACCGGCTTGGACGTTGCCGAACCGCGGACGTGGGGTCTGGCCGGGAATCATCGCGTCGCGGCGACGGCTGCGCCGGGTGACCGGGGCGACGTGCTCGGTCTCCATCCGGTCCAGTTCGCTCAGCGACACCTCCTCGGTGCGGCCGACATGCGGACGTACGGTCAGTCGGTCGGATTCGAAACGCAGCGTCACCCCCGGCAGGTTGCGGTACTCGAGGATTCCCGAGGCGATGCTGATCGCCAACACGACCGCTCCGATCACCAGCCCGCCGGTGCCCATCTGGTCGCCGCGCAGCGACAACCAGAGGAAGAAGACACTGATCACCAGGCCGGCCGCCACCCAGATGAATGCCTGGACGTACTGCCCCGGGGTGGGGGACAGGTGCACGGTGTTCGGTTCGGCGCTCTGGTTCATGGGGTCATCCTGCACGGTTCGGCTCCGGGGGACGGGGCGGATCGTCGGTGGTGAGCACGTCGGCCTCCCGACGCACCCTGGGCATCCGTTTGCGGAACTCCTCGACGAACAGATCCTTCAACTGGGTGTTGTCCAGGGCCCCGTCCACCCCGCGCAACCCGCCCCGGGCGACACGCTGACAGACGGCCAGCCAGGCCTGCCCCATCGCGAAAGTGAGGCTGGAGGCGACCCCGGCGCTGAGCGCGCCACCGGCCACCGTTCCGGCACCGGGGATGAACTTCAACAGCCCGGTGAAGGCGGCCCGTCCGCCCTGGGTGGCGGCGGTGGTGGAGGCGATCGCCGCCAGCGCGGCCCGTTCGAAACGGATGCCGTACAACTGGCCGATCCGGGCCATCATGCCCAACTGGATCGGCACCAGCATGGCGGCGTCGGAGAAGGGGATCGGGCTGGCCGCGGCGGCAACGGCCGCGGCGCTGGCCCCGGCGATCACCCGTTGCGCTTCCTTGCCCTTCCGGGCCAGGTCCACCGTTTGCGCCGCGTTGAGGGCGCTGGCGACTGCGTCCGGAGCAGCGTGAAAGGTGGCGTCGAGGACATCGGTCAAGCCGTGAACCGACTGACCAGTGAACTGATCCCTCACTGCGTTGGTCATGAACGGGCGGCCGCCCAGAATCGGTAGGTCCATCGCGATGATCGACTCGGCCAGGGTCACCGCATCGGGGTGGAACAGGTCACCGTTCTTCGGCACCTGGGTGAAGACCAGGATCACCGGCACGTCCAGTTCGTCCAGCTTGCGGATGAAGGCTGCCTCGGCCGCCTCGAAGCGCCGGTCCATCCCGCGGACGCAGTACCAGGCGGCGTGGATCTGCTCGAACAGTGGCCGGCGGCGCATCTCCTTGATCGACTTCTCCAGGTCCTTCAACAGGTCCTTGTCGTCCCGGCCGATCTCCAGGCCCCGGGTGTCGAGCAGGCCCAGGTGGCCGCGGCGGTCCAGGTAGAGGTGGCTGCCCTGGGTGACCGGTTCACCGATGCCCGTGCGCGCGACCTCGGCGCCGAAGATCGCGTTGACCAGCGTCGACTTGCCGACCCCCGTCTTGCCGAAGATGCCCAGGTTCACCCGCCCCAGCGCAGCGGCCTGCTTGTCGAACTCCGCACGGAAGGAGTCGGTGATCCAGTCGGTCATATCGACAATGGTACGGCCCGCTCCGGGGGCGGACGGTGGATAGTGGGGATGGTTATCCCGCGTGGGGCGGGACAACCATCCCCACTAATCGGTCACGGGTGCTGCTCCGGTACGTGACGGCATCGGCGGCAGGGTGTGACCGGGCCGGTCCAGCCCATTGCAGTGAGCAACGAGCCCACGCAGACCGCCACCTCGCACGGCGTGACCTGGCAATCCGGCCACCCGAACCGCAGGGTGGTCGTTCCACGGAGCTGGTGGTAATTGTCCCGACGCATGTCACGGAATCGCCCTTCATACTCGTGGCCCAAACGGCCATCCAGCTCCACCACCAGTCCGTGGCGATAATGCACATCGATGCGGTATCCGCCGCTGTGTATCTGGCGTTCGCCACGGGGAAGGCCATGAGCCCGCTCCACATCGCGCAGGTAGAGCAGCTCCAGTGGGCTGTGCGCACCGGCGCCGACATCGGCCAGCAGCTCGAGCAGCTCTCGGCGCGCAGGGTGGCGTGCCGTGGCGTCGAGCTCGCGACGCAAACGCCGGGTCGTGGTGCGGCCGCTGCCGACAGCCTTGGTCACCCAGTGCGCCGACTGGTCGGGCCGGACACTACACAGGTCGAGCACGGTGCGCTCGAGACCCACCCGGGGCGGAGTGCGCATCACCCGGAAGGGCACGCGGCTGCGTTCGAAGGACCACGCTGCCTCGGCCCGGTAAGAACGTCGGTTGTGGGGCAGGCGAATGGTGATCGGCGTAGGCGCCTGCGCAGTCAGCTGCCAGGCATGGGCTGCGGCCGATCCGGCCAATCCGGAACCCTCACCGGCCATCAGCACCCCGGCCCAGGCGAGTGCCTCCCACGGTGGCTCCAGAGGTGAGGTGTAGTAGACGCCGCGGGCCAAACGAGTCCAATGGCCGCTGTTCAGCAGACCCGACACAGTGTGCTTGGACAGGCCGAGTCCGACTGCTTGCTCGTGACTGAGTACGCCGCCTTGCAGGCGGGCCAGATGGGTGGCATGGGCTGGGGGCGGGGTTCGGGTGCTCATACCCCTCACGGTGGTCAGCAACAGCGTGGTTTTACCGGGGCCCGGCGAAGGCTGTGGAAAAGCCGCCGCTTCGGATTGGGGATGGTTGTCCCGCGCTGGGCGGGAGAACCATCCCCACTGTGGAGGGCTCGGGCGGATCAGCCGTCGAGACGGGCCAGTTCCTCGCCCAGATTCCGGTCCGAGGCGGCCCGCCAGGTGTCGAAGCCGACCGCGGTGTGGAAGCGCGGCTCCAAGTCCAACAGGTGCTGCACCACTTGGCGGCGGCCGGTTCGGAACTGATCGGGCGGCACCTGCCGGTACTCGGCCTGCACCTGCCGGGTGTATTCGCGGTAACGCTCGGCCGACGCCCCCAGAATCGCCAGGTCGGCGTCGATCATCGCGGTGCCGGCTTCGTCGGCCGGGTCGGGGTTGTGCAACCGGGTGAGCCGGACGAGCCGGGCCACCTCGTCGACCTCGGCATCGGGGAGCCGGCCGTCCAGCGTCTCCTCGGCCAGCACCGCGGAGCGCTCCTCGTTGTCGGCCGCCGTCGGGTCGTAGATCGCATCGTGGAACCACGCCGACAACCACACCGCCCGGGGGAACCGGCCGAACGGCACCTCCCGGGTCGTCAACGTCACCAGCGCATCCAGCACCTCGGTCAGGTGCTGCATGGTGTGGTAGCGGCGATGCCGCTCACACCACCGGTCCAACACCGCACGGCCCAGGTCGGGGGCCTCCGGCATCAGCCGTCGCCACCGGGCCAGCAACCGATCGGCCACCGCCCCCAACTCGGCCGAATGCTGCTGCTTGGTGAACCGCAAACCCGACGCCCGCAACCGCCGCACCAGTTCGGGGCTGCGCACCTCCACCGCACCGTGCTCCACCGCGCGGCGGTACAACCGCTCCGGAATGTCGTAATGGTCACGGTCGAAGGCGGCCGGGGGCAGCCCGATCCGCTCGGCGAAGGCGTGCAGCTCATCGAGCGAACTGTCCGAGACCAGGTGCGAGAACACCGTGCCGTGCGCCGGCCACAGCGGTGGGTCGATCAGAATCATCCCGAGGTCAGCCCAACGCGGCCTTCACCTTGGCCGCAACCACCTTGCCCTCGGCCCGGCCCGCGGCGCGCTCGTTGACCGCCTTGACCAACTGACCCATCTGCTTCATGGCCGGGGCTTCGCCGTGCTCGGTGGTGTAGGCGGCCACCGCCTCGTCGACCAAGCCCTGGATCTCGTCGTCGGACAACGGCCGGGGCAGGTAACCGGTGAGGATCTCGGCCTCGGCGAGTTCCTTCTCGGCCAGTTCGGGACGGCCACCGTCGCTGTAGGCCTCGGCCGATTCCTTGCGCTTGCGAACCTCCCGGTTGATCACCGTGAGTTCCTCGGCGTCGGACAGTTCACGCGCCTCGGCACCGGCGACCTCCTCGGTGGTGATCGCGGACAACGCCATCCGAATCACGTTCAGCCGCTCGGAATCGCGCGCCTTCATCGCATCCTTCATGTCCGCCCGCAGGCGACTCTTCAGCTCGGCCACAGTCTCGTCCTTTCGATAACGCGTCGACTTTACTGCCCGGACGAAACCCGTCACCACTCGTTTGTGACGTGCCACGCCCCTAGGCTGAGCACTCGAACCGAAAGGGGACCCATGACCCGGATGCCACGTTCCGTCGACTGGCTGCAACGCCTGGTGGCCCACGACACCACCAGCCGCGGACCCAACCAACCGCTGATCGACGAGGTCGCCGAGTACCTGACCGGGCTCGGTGTGACCACCCACGTCCGGCCGCACCCCGACCAGCCGGGCAAGGCGAATCTGGTCGCGACGATCCCGGCCGCCGACGGGGGCAGCGCCGGGGGAGTGCTGCTGTCGGGGCACACCGACGTGGTGCCCGTCGACGGGCAGGACTGGAGCTCCGACCCGTGGGTCGCGACCCTGGTGGACGACCGGATCGTGGGTCGCGGCACCGCCGACATGAAGGGCTTCCTGGCGGTGGTGCTGGAAGCGGTGCCCGCGATGCTGGCCGAGCCACTGAACCGGCCGGTGCACCTGGCGCTCAGCTACGACGAGGAACTCGGCTGTCTGGGGGCCGGTGACCTGGTGGACTGTTTCGCCGAAGTGGGCATCTCACCCGAGGTCGGGTTCGTCGGCGAACCGACCGGGATGCGGGTGATCCGGGCCCACAAATCCAGCTATGTTGCCGAAGCGGTGTTCACCGGTGTCGCGGCCCACTCCTCGTTGACCAACCAGGGCGTCAACGCCATCGAGTACGCCGCCGAACTGGTGCGCTGGTGCCGGGACCGGGCCGACCGGTGGCGCACCGAGGGGCCCTTCGACGAAGCCTTCCCGATCGCCTACACCACGATGAGCGTGAACACCATCGACGGCGGTATCGCACAGAACACCGTGCCCGATCGGTGCGTGCTGCGCTTCGAATACCGGGCGATCGGGGCGGTCGACCCGGATGCCGTGCTGGCCGAGGCGGAGCAGTTCATCGCCGGTCTGGACGAACGGATGCGGGCCGAGGACGAACGTGCCGGGGCGCGGTTATCGGTGCTGGCCCGGGTGCCCGGGTTGGACACCTCGGACGGGCCGGTGACCCGGCTGTGCCGTGACCTGGGTCTGGAAATCCTGCCCGACAAGGTCACTTATGGCACCGAGGCGGGGATGTTCTCCGAGGCCGGGGTGGACACCGTGGTGTGCGGCCCGGGCGACATCGCGGTGGCCCATGCCGCCGACGAGTACGTCACCCTCGATCAGTTGCGGGCCTGCGAGGACTTCATCGATCGCCTGATCGACCTGCTGCGTCGCTGAGACTCACAGCGTCATGATGATGCGCACCACGAAAGCGGCAATGGTGAGCACCAGCACGAAGACACCCCAGCCGATCCGGGCGGCCGGGTTCCGGTAGGACTTGGCGCCGGCGATCAGGAGCATGCCGGCCAACAGCGGGATCAGGGTCGCGACCGGTTCGATGAACACCAGCAGGATCAACAACAGCGACACCCACGGCAGCCCGCCCTTGCGGGCGTTGATGGGCTCGGTGCGCTGTTGCGGACGGGGCCGCAACGGTTGGTGCCGGCCCGGCGCGACCGGCTGACCGGTCGGCGGGGGGAAGGTCTGCAATTGGGCTTGTGGTGGCCGAACCTCGTCCGTGCCGACCGGGCGTGCGCCACGCAACTGTTGCGAACCCCGCGGGCCCCCGGGACGCACCCGGGCCGGTCCGTCGGGACGCGGGGGGCGGGGCCGGTGCCGTTCGGTCTGCTCCATCTGCACCCGGGACGGGAAGGGCTCGGCATCCGGCGTCGCCGGCCGGTCGAGGTCGACCGGGGGCAGCGGATCGGCCGGCTTCGGTGGTGCCACCGGCTCGGGACGCACCGGCAGCGGGCCCTCCTGCACGGTGCGCGAGTACCGTTCCCAGGCCTCCGGGGGGCGATCGTGTTCCCACGGGTACGGGGTGCTGCGACCGTGCAGCGGTTCCCACTGCAGCCGTCCGGCGCCCACCCCCGGCGCCCGCCAGGAGTTCGTGTCCGGGAACCGGGTGTCCGCGCTGGGACGCTCGTACTGCGGCAGCCCGTAACTGGGGGTGTAGTACTTCGGGCTCGCGGTGGGACTGCTCATCGGGCCATTGTCGTGGGTCGGCGGGCCATCTCAGTGACCCAGTCGGGCCCGGTGCAGTCGGGCGCTGCGCAATTCGTCCCAGGCCCCGTCGAAGGTCAGTTGCACCAGGGTGCCGGTCGGGAACTGATGATTGACCGTCTTCAGCGCATCGACGTCACTGTGTTCATCGGCCAGGGAGTGCATCAGGGCCGGGATGCCGGGGGCGTGGCCGATCACCAGGCCCACCCGCACCTCGTCGGTGAAGGTCTCGGCGATCGCCTCCAGAATGCGATCCGACCCCGCGTTGTACACCGCCCAGGACAGTTCCACCGGCACACCCAGGTCGAGGGCGGTGCAGGTTTGTTCGGTGCGGGTGGCGGCCGAACACAGCACCCGATCCACCGGCAGATCGAGGCCGCGCAGAAACTCCCCCACCGCGGCCGCCTGGGTGACGCCGCCCTCGGTCAGCGGGCGTTCCTCGTCCGACAGGCCGGGGGCGAAATCCTGCGCCCGGGCGTGCCGCATCAACAACAGCGTTCGGGTGCTCGTCATGGCGCCCAGCTTATCGGCAAATCCGCCGGGCCGGATGGAAAGGATGCTGGTGCAGATGACACCTGTCGGGGTAGGTTCCGTACACACAGTAGTAAGGAGGATCAGGTGACAGCCGCCGACGACGAGGGAGCCACCGGGTCGCAGTCCGTTCTGGAACGGATCGCGGCCGTGCTCGAGGTGCTCGGCTGGGCCGAGGGTATGACGCTCGCCCAGATTTCGCGGCGCACCAACATCCCACGATCCTCGGTGCACCGGATCCTGCAACAGATGGTCGACATCCACTGGGTCGAGCGGGTCGACCTGAAGTACCGACTCGGGGTCGGGGTGCGCGAGCTCGGGCACCGGACGATGGCCCAGTCGCGGGTGCGGCGGTCCACCGTGCCGAAGATGTACCAGGTGCGCGACGCCACCGGGTTCAACGTGCACTTCGGAGTGCTGGTCGGCGGCGACTCGATCAACCTGGAAACGATCTGGGGCAGCCGGGCGGTCACCTCCTTCGGTGGCTCCCGGCAACCGGCCCACGCCACCTCGGCGGGCAAGATGCTGTTGGCCTGCCGGATGGAGCGGGGCGAGGATCTCGGCCTGCCCGAGCTGGTGCCGGTGACGAAGTACACGATCACCTCCGAGCAGGTGTTGGTGCGCGAGCTGCAGAAGATCCGCAAGGAGGAGGCCGCGATCGCCCGCGAGGAGTGCTACCTCAACACCGCCTCGGTGAGCGTGCCGATCGGCCCGATGAAGAACGCCACCCACGCGCTCAGCGTGTCCGGCCCGGCCGACCTGGTGCGACCCCACGAGGTGGTGCGGCATCTGCGGGCCGCCGCCTCGGCCGCCTGGACCGAGGCGACCAGCGTTGTACCGCGCCGTCGCCGTCCCGGGCACCTGCGCAGCACCGGCTGAACCCCATTCACCGGATCGCTCCACTGAACGGAACCCTGCGACCCCGAGTCGCCGGGCGGTCTCCTACCGTGAGGCCACTCGACCCGTAAGGAGAAGCCGCCGATGTCGACCGAGCTGCACCCTGAAGTGCGCGCCTTCCTGGACGCCCTGAACGCCGGATTCCCCGACGTGACCGAACACGAACCGGCCGCCCTGCGCGAGATGGTGCTGTCGCGGCGCGGGCCGCTGGAGGCCGAACCGCCGATGGCCGAGGTACACGACGTGACCATCGACGGCCCCGGTGGTGATCTGGCGCTGCGGATCTTCCGGCCCACCACCGACACCGACCTGCCGGTGATCGTGTACGCCCACGGCGGCGGGTTCGTGTTCTGCAACCTCGACACCCACGACGAGTTCTGCCGGACCATCGCCAAGGAGGTCGGCGCCCTGGTGATCTCGGTCGACTACCGGTTGGCGCCCGAGCACCCGGCTCCCGCCGCCCACGACGACTTCCACGCCGCGGTGCGCTGGGCCGCCGAGCACGCCGCTGAGTACGGCGGTGACCCGGCGCGGATCGCCGTGGCCGGTGACTCGGCCGGTGGCAATCTGGCCGCCACCGTGGCGCTCGCCGCCCGCGACCACGGCCCCGACTTGGTCGGGCAGGTGCTGATCTACGCGGTGATCGACGACGACCTGGACACCGAGTCCTACCGCAAGTTCGGTGTGGGGTACTACAACACCACCAAGGCGATGGGCTGGTACTGGGAGCAGTACGCCCCCGGTGATCGCAACGACCCGCGGATCATCCCGACCGTCGCCGACAGCCTGGCCGGGGTGGCCCCGGCGGTCGTCGTCTCGGCCGAACTCGACCCGCCCTGCTCATCGAACAATGCCTACGCCGAGCGGCTGGCCGCCGACGGGGTGCGGGTGCTGCACAAGCAGTACGACGGGCTGTTCCACGGTTTCTTCACCTTCCCGGCCCTGTCGTTGACCGGCCCGGCGCGCCAGGAACTGTTCGCGATGATCCGGGAGTTGCTCGGCGCCTGAAACCCGGACGCCACCACGCCTGACCGAAAACGCACCGGTGGCGGGGTCATTCGTCCACTCGGGGCGATGACCCCGCTCTCAGTGTGCGTTTTCGGTCATCACTGCGCGTACAGGACGGGCCGGCCGTCGCTGTCGCAGAAGGTGTGACAGATCTTGGTGCGCACCACGTAATCGGGGAACTCCGGGTCGAACCAACGATCCACCACCGCCCAGTGCACCGGATGCAGCATGTATTCCCCGAGCAGCCCCGGCAGATCCCGGTACTCCTGCTCCCAGACATGGGTCCAGGTGGTCGGGCCGAGGGAACGGTCGATCGGGCTGAGCTGCCAGCTCAGCATCGAGGAAACGTAGCGGGGCATCGACAGGGTGTCGGCGGCGAACTGCTCCGAGATCTCCGCCGGGGCATCCTCGGCCCGCAGCAGCAGGGTGCGGTACACCTGCGCGCCATCGTCCTCGCGCCGGCCACCGCGGCCGGGGGAATACTCCGCCCCGTCCAGGCGGGTGGTGGGCAACTCGCCGAGCACCCGGTCGAAGTCCTCGCGCACTTGCAACCAGGTGTCACGGTCGGCGAACTGCAGGTGGACGATCAGGTCGCCGCCGTTGATCACTCCGGGCAGGGTGGGGGCGATCAGCGTCCGGTCGGGGTGGGTCGCGGCGGCCGCTTCGCGGACCCGATCGTCCAGCCCGGCCCGGTCGGCCGGGTCGATGTCCTCGCGGTAATGCACGACGCGGGTGACCTTATACATTGCAGACCTCCTCGACCTGCTCGTCGCCGGTGGCCATCGAACGGTGCCGCTCGACGATCAGGTCGGCATGGCTGCGCCAGAAGTCGGCGGCCCGGGTGTCGGCCCGGCCGGACTTGGCCATCAGCCACCAGGCCTTGGCGTCCGGCACCGTCCAGAGCACGGTCACCTCGTTGCTCAGCTCCGGGTCGAAGATCGGCGGGCTGACCAGGATCCGGTCCAGGGTCATGCCCCGTTCGCCGGCCAGCGGCAGGTAGTCGCGCCGGATCGCCTCGGCCATCGCCCGGGCGGCGCCGGGGCGGGTGCTGATCCGTTCGACGATGTGGATGCCGCTCACACCCGCTCCTCGGGGGTCTGCAGGCCGCTGGGCACGATGTTGGGGTTGGCCCAGTCGAAGGGTGCGCGGCGGGGGAGCTCCTCGGTGCCGTCCAAACTCATCACCGGCACATTCTGGCTGTACGGGTAGTGCATGCTGAACGCGATCCGGCCGGTGCGTTCGGCGGCCGGCACGGTGCACATCTCCAGCACGGTCTGCACCAGATACTCGACCGGTTCGGTGTCCATCGTGTCCGGGATCAGGGCGGCCGCGCCCGGGGTCATGATGGCGGTGGACGGGGCGACCACGTTGACCGCGATGTTGTCCGACTCGAGTTCCGCGGCGACCCCTTCGGTGAACCGGTGCAGGGCGGCCTTCACCGAGGCGTAGAGCACCTCACCGGCGGTGCGGTTGTAATCGCGGTAGGGCCGCACCGGCGGCATGCCGGTCGACGATCCGATGTTCACGATCCACCCGGCGCCCTGGGCGCGCATGTGCGGGATGGCCTTCTGGGTGAGCACCACCGGGGAGCGCAGATAGTGGTCGATGGTGCGGTCGAAGGTCTCCGTGCTCAGGTTCTCGATCATCGCGTAGTCGGAGAAGCCGGCGTTGTTCACCAGGATGTCGATGCGGCCGAACTCGGCGATCACCCGTTCGATCAGCCCCTCCCGGTCCTCAGCGCGTTCCAGATCGGCGACGATCGGAAAGGCCCGGCCCCCGGCGTCCTCGATCAGGGCGACGGTTTCGGCCAGGGTGCCCTCGATGGTGACCTGCTCGCCGGCGCGGGTGTGTGCCTTGCCGTGCAGGGAGCGGGCGGTGACCACCACGGTGGCGCCCTCGGCGGCGAATCGTTGCGCGATCGCCCGTCCGATACCCCGGCTGCTGCCGGTGACCAGCGCGACCTTGTTCGACAGTGCGTGCATGTGCTGCCTCCTCGTGGTTGCCGGTGAGTATTGCCGCGGGTGTGCGGGGTCACATGAGCACTGGTCCGTTCAATGGACGACTGCCCGACGTTTGTGCCCCGGCCCGGCACCATCGGCTGTCGCAGGCTGAGAAATGATGTATTCTCATGCCAATCATGCGCCTAGATTATGTAATGGGGGTCCGATGGTTGCCCTGACCGGCTTGCTGCCCGCGAGCATGAACGAGAGTCCGCAGCTTCGCGCGTTGCGCACCGAGGTGCGCGAGTTTCTCGACGAGGAGTTCGCCACCGGCGCGATCGCGCCCTCCATCGACTGCTGGATGACCGGCTGGGACGATGCCTTCAGTCGCCGGCTCGCCGACCGCGGTTGGCTCGGTATCACCACCCCCACCGAGTACGGCGGACGGGGCGGCACCTTCCTGGAACGCTTCGTCGTCACCGAGGAACTGCTCGCCGCCGGCGCTCCGGTGGCCGCCCACTGGATCGCCGACCGGCAGATCGGCCCGTCCCTGTTGAAGTTCGGCACCGACGAGCAGAAGCAGCGCTTCCTGCCCGAGATCGCGGCCGGACGATGCTTCTTCGGTATCGGCATGAGCGAACCCGACTCGGGCTCCGACCTGGCCTCGGTCAGCACCCGGGCCGAACGCACCGACGGCGGCTGGCTGATCACCGGCGCCAAGGTGTGGACCACCTGGGCGCACCGCTCGGACTACTTCATCGCCCTGGTGCGCACCGAACCGCGCGACGAGACACGGCGCCATGCCGGGCTGAGCCAGTTCATCGTCGACCTGAAGGCCGACGGGGTCGACATCCGCCCGATCGTGTCGATGGGCGGCCACCACCACTTCAACGAGGTCTTCCTCGACCAGGTCTTCGTGCCCGACGAGATGGTCTTCGGGCAGATCGGGGACGGCTGGCACCAGGTCACCAGCGAACTCGCCTTCGAGCGCAGCGGCCCCGAACGGTTCCTCTCACCCTTCCCGCTGTACGCCGCGCTGCTCGACCACGCGGCCGACACCGACCTGGCGGTCGGCCGCTCGGCGGCGCGGTTCTTCGCCCTGCACCAGCTCAGCCTGGGGATCGCCGGGGCCCTGCAGCGCGGGGACGCGGTCGACACCTCGGCCGCGCTGTACAAGGTGATCGGCACCCTGAACGAGGGCGAGGTGGTCGACCAGGCCGCCCTGCTGGCCGATCCCTCGGCGAATGAACTGATCGAGAAGGTGAACGGTGGCCTGCTGCAGCGGCCCGGATTCACCCTGCGCGGCGGCACCGTCGAGGTGCTGACCGGTGTGGTGGCACGAGGATTGGGGCTGCGCTGATGAGCGACGAGACGATGAACACCACTGCCGACGCCGATGTGGTCGCACTGATCAACGAGGTGCTCGGTGACCACTGGGACCGCACCGAACGCACCGCGGGTGGGCTGGACGCCGACCTGTGGGCGACCCTGACCGAGACCGGGCTGCACCTGCTGACCGGGTCGGAGGCGCACGGCGGTGCCGAGGCCGGCTGGGCCGAGGCCGCCGTCCTGGCCTCCCGCACCGCCCACCACGCCGCCCGGGTGCCGGTGGTCGAGCACGACCTGCTGGCCGGTTGGCTGGTCGAACATCTGGGCATCGAACCCGACGACGCCGGGCTGCGCACCGTGGCGGTGCTGGACGCCGACGGCCGCGCCGAGGGGGTGGCCTGGGCGCCGGTCGCCGACTCCATCGTGCTGGTGTGGCCCGAGGGCGATGACTGGCTGGCCGCGGTGGTGCCCGCGGGATCGGTCGAGATCGCCGAAACCGACCACCTCGCCGCCCGGCCGACCGGCACCGTCACCGCCGCCAACCGTGCCGACCTCAACGGTCGGCCGGTGTCGGCCGACCTGGTCGCCGAGTTGCGCGCCCGCGCGTCCCTGGCCCGCACCCTGCAGATCTGCGGGGCGATGGAACGGGTGATCGAACTGGCCACTGAACACGTCACCACCCGGGTGCAGTTCGGCCGGGCCCTGTCGAAGTTCCAGGCCGTGCAGTTCGCCGTGGTCGCGATGGCCAACGAGGCCGCGCTGGCCCGGGTCGCCGCCGACACCGCCCTGCACACCGCCCTGCGGGACGGCTTCGCCGCCGACACCACCGCCTTCGCGGTCGCCGCGGCCCGATCGGTGGCCGGGCACGCCGTCTCGGTGGTGGTGCGCAACGGCCACCAGGTGCACGGCGCGATCGGCACCACCGACGAGCATTCGCTGCACCTGTTCACCCGGGCGATGCTGGCCTGGCGCTCCGAATGGGGCACCACCGCCGACGCCGACCGATTCCTGACCGAACGTGCGGTCGCCGCCGGGTCGTCCGGGGCCTGGCGGATGGTGCTGAACTCGGCCGGGTAACGCACCGGCGGGGTCGCATCCGTCCGGTGTTCCATTCTGCGGTCGAACACCCTCCGTGCCCCGGGTGCGGCGGGGCATCCTCTACCGTGGCCCACCCGGCAGGGCCGGGGACGATGCCGGGCTCACACACACTGGAGGTTGTCGGTGGCTGCACCGTTGGCCGGGTTGCGCGTGCTGGACTTGAGCACCACCTTTTCGGGGCCCTACTGCACCAACCTGCTCGGGGATCTGGGCGCCGAGGTGATCAAGATCGAGGCGCCGGGCGGGGACGTCACCCGGTCGCTCGGCACCACCGTCGCACCGGACATGGCCAGCGTGTTCATCGCCGCCAACCGCAACAAGGACTGCCTGCTGCTGAACCTGCGCGAGGACGAGGATCGGCAGACCTTCTTCGCGCTGGCCCGCACCGCCGACGTGCTGCTGCACAACATGCGCGAGCAGGCCCTGGTCAAGCTGGGCATCGACTACGCCTCGCTGCGGGTCGAGAACCCGTCGCTGATCTACTGCGGCATCACCGGCTACGGCAACGCCGGGCCCTACGCGGGCCGTCCCGCCTACGACGACACCATCCAGGCGATGTCGGGGATGGCCTGGTTGCAGAGCCAGGGCGGTGAGGACAGCCGCTTCATGTTCTCGCCGGTGGCCGACAAGACCGCCGGCATGATGGCGGCGCTGGCGATCAACGCCGCCCTGGTGCACCGCACCCGCACCGGCGAGGGGCAGCACGTCGAGGTGCCGATGTTCGAGTCGCTGGTGTCGTTCAACCTGATGGAGCAGCTCGGTGGCCGCGCCTACGCGCCGGCGATCGGCCCGACCGGATACGAGCGCCTGCATCACCGGCGGCCCTACCGCACTGCGGACGGGGTGATCACCGTGGTCTGCTATCACGGCGGCCACTGGCAGCGGTTCCTGGAGTTCGTCGGGCAGGCCGACCTGCTGCAGCACGACGAGTTCCGCGAGCCCGAGGTGCGGGCGATGAACATCGGCAAGTTGTACGACCTGGTCGCCGGCATCATGCCGACCCGCTCCACCGACGAATGGTTGGAGATCCTCAACGAGTTGGACATCCCGGCCACCCGGCTGCTGTCCACCGAGGATCTGTTCGACGACGAGCATCTGCTGGCGGTCGACATGTTCCAGCACACCCGGCCGGCCGCCGACGGCAAGACCTACCTGGGGGTGCGTTCCCCGATGTTGTTCTCCGACACCCCGGCGGTGCAGCCCCGCGACATGAACGCCCCGCACCACCTGGACGAGGGACGAGCCGCGGTGGATCGCTGGCTGGCCGGCCCGTCCGAGTTCGCTCCCGACCGGGGCTGAGACACCAACCGCCGGCCGAAACCGTCGACCGGCGCGCCCTGCTGCCGGGCGAGTGAACCACACCGACGGGCCCGAACGAGTCAGTGGAAAGCTGATCGTCCGGGCCCGTTGCCGCTGATAGACAGTCGCCAGGGAGGCACACAACATGGACACCCAGTACCTGATCGATCGACAGCAGATCGCCGATGTCACCGCGCGGTACACCCGCGGGGTCGACCGGCAGGATCCGGATCTGGTGCGCAGTTGCTACCACCCCGACGCGATCGACCACCACGTCGGGTACGACGGCCCGATCGACGGTTTCGTCGAGATGCTCGAGCGGGTCTGGCGCAGTGACCGGGAACCCGGCACCCACCACCTGATCGGTCAGCAGATCATCGAGATCGACGGGGACGTGGCCCGGGTCGAGTCCTACTGCCTGAACACCCACTGGGACCCGTCCGGGCAGCATCCGCAGAACAACTACCTCGCGGTGTCGCGGATGATCGACCGGTTCGAACGGCGGGACGGCGAATGGAAGATCGCCGAACGGTGGGCGACCCGCGACGCGTCCCTGCCGCACGATGGTGATCGTCCCTCGGCCAACCTCGGCCCCACCGGATCGTCCGGCCCGGACGACCCGCTGCACCACGTCACCGGCTGGCCGCCGGCGCGCTGAGCCTCGGGTCGGGTCCGGGGCCTCAGGACGGGTCGGACGGGTTCACCGCGGGGATCACCTCGGCGGCGAACCAGCCCAGCCAGTCGAGGAATTCCGCCACCGAGGCGATCGCCAACGGCGCCCGGGCCGCGGTGCGGGTGATGCCGTACTCGCGGTAGGTGCCGCAGTAGGCCTCGGTCAGGCGGTCACGGTAGCCGCGCAGTTGGGTCGGACTCGCCGCGGCGAAACCGTCGGGCAGGTCGACCCCGTCCGGGCCGGACAGCCAGTTCACGTCGAAGCTGTCCTCCTTGCCCCGGAAACTGTCCTGGGCGCGGATGTAGTCCATCGACGCCGGGATGCCCGAGATGTCCCAGTTCGTCGGGTTCGGCTGCCAGCCGTCGAACCGCGCCGCCCGGCGCAGAGCCGGCTTGGAGTTGCCGCCGACGTGGATCGGCGGTCGGGGCTGCTGCACCGGACGGGGGTCGACCGCCAATCCGCTGATCCGGAAGTACTCGCCCTCGAACACCGGGTCGGGTTCGGTCCAGATCGTGACCAGCGTGTCCAGCACCTCGTCGGTGATCGCCCCGCGCTCGGCGAAGGGCACCCCCATCGCGGCGAACTCCTGCTCGGTGTGGCCGGCTCCCACC
>JAAYAO010000207.1 GCA_012719335.1 Propionibacterium sp.
AACGGGCGACGGAAGAACAGTGCGGCAGCGAATCCGAAGATGTACTGCAGCACCAGGCAGGCAATGGTGAAGATCAGGCTGAGCCGCAACGCATTCCAGAACTCCGGATCGGACAGGATCTCGATGTAGTTCTCGAAGTTGTTGAAGCCGTAGTTGCCCGAGATCAGGTTGCCGCCATTGGCGTTCGTGACGCTGAGCCACATGTTGTACAGCAGTGGGAACAGCAGGAACACCAGGATGTACATGATCGCCGGCAGGGCCAGGATCAACCCCAGTCGGTGCTGGCGAGCCTCGAAGGCCGATGCCTGGCCCCGACCGGGGCGGATCTTGGGCTTACCACCGGGTACCGCGGTGCCGGTGGCCATGGTCTTACTGGCCCAGCAACGGGGTGATCTTCTCGGCTGCGTCCTTCGCGGCGTCCTCCGGGGAGGCCTCACCGGTCAGGGCACGTTGCAGGGATTCCTGCACCGCCACCGAGATCTCGTTGTACTTGCCGCCGTAGGCGCGGGCGTGCGCGACCTCGAGCTGCTTCTCGAAGACCTGCATCTGCGGGTCGGCCGAGAGTTCCAGTTCACCGGTCAGGTCCTGCCGGGCCGACAACTGGCCGGAGGTGTTGCAGTAAGCCTTGGCCCCGTCGGTGCTGGTCAGGTACTCGGCGAACTTCTGGCCCGCCTCCAACTGATCGGCGCCGGCGAAGGTCACCACGTTCTCGCCACCGAGGCCGGTCGCGGCCTCCTCGCCGGAGGGCAGGGCGGTCACCCCGAAGTTCAGGCCCTCGGCGTCCCGCAGGTTCTGCAATTCCCATGGCCCGTTGATCATCATCGCGACCTTGCCGCTGACGAATTGGGTCCGGGCGTCCTCCTGGGTGTAGTTGGCCACCGCCGACGACATCGAGCCGTCGTCGATCAGGCCCTTCAGGTAGGCCAGGGCTTCGGCGCCGCTGGTTTCGTAGTTGTCCAGGTCGCCGCCGGTCTGCCAGACGAAGGGCAGGAACTGGAAGGTGCCCTGTTCGGACTTGACCGCGCTGATCGCCAGGCCGGTGTGGTCACCGGTGGTGGTCTGCTTCGCCACCTCGGCCAGTTCCTCCCAGGTGGTGGGCGGTTCGACGCCGGCCTCGGCGAACATGTCCTCGTTGTAGTAGAGGGCGAGGTTGTTGGAGTTCAGCGGGTAACCGTAGGTCTTCTCGTCGAACTGGGTGCTCGACCAGGGGCCTTCGAAGAAGTCGCCGGACATGCCGCCGTCCATCTCGGCCAGCAGACCCAGCGCGGCGAAGTTCTGGTTGTCGACGACGTCCACGATCGCCACGTCGGGGACCTCACCGGCCACACCGCCCTGGACGATCGACTTGGACAGGTCGGCGAAGGCGAAGGAGGTGCGGTTCACCTTGATGTCGGGGTTCTCGGACTCGAAGTTGGCGACAACTTCCTTCATCGCCTCATCGGACACGCCCTGGCCGAGGTAATCCCACACCTCGATGGTGACCTGGCCGCCCTCGCCGCCACCGCCCTCGTCGCCGCCACCGCAGGCGCTCAGCCCGAGGGCGAGCGCACTCGCCGCGATAATCGCCGTGGCGGTACGCCAGCCACGGAACTTGCGTGTTGTCATCGTGTCACTCCTTTGTGGTGATGATTCATGTCCGTCATGAACCCGGATGTTCGATGGTGATGTCCCGGCGGCCGGGCATCGGTGCGAACCGTTGGCCCGCCGCCAGGTCGGGGATGTCGTCGGGGAGCTCACCGGTGTCGGTGGCGCTCAAGGTGTCGTCCACGCCGATCACCCGTACCGTCCAGCGGCGGTCGTGGTCGGCGGTGACGGTGATCGCGGTGTCGGTGCAGCGCACCGTCCAGACCGCGTCCTCGCCGTCGGTGGCGATCCGCACCTGCTGTTCGGTGCCCGGCTGTGGCCGCACCAGGAACAGTTCGACCCCGTCGGCCCAGTCGTAATCGGGACGGGTCGGGTCGGCGCCGATCGGCAGGACGGTGCCGTCGGGCACCAACACCGGTAGCGAGTCGACAGCGTGCTGTTGGCGGTGCCACCCGCGGACGGCCAGGTGGCTGCCGTCCAGCAGGCTGGTCCAGCCGTCGGTGGGCAGGTACACCTGCACCGCACCGTCGCCGTCGAACACCGGGGCCACCAGCAGGTCGGGGCCGAGCAGGTATTCGGTGTCGACGTGCCGCACCCCCGGGTCATCGGGGTACTGCAGGATCAGGTGCCGCAGCAGCGGCATGCCGTCGGTGCTGATCGCCCGGGCGTGGGTGCCCAGGTAGGGCATCAGCCTGTTCTTCAGGGCCGCGAAGCGTTGCGCCACCCGTACCGCGTCGTCGCCGTACATCCACGGCACCCGGTAGGAGTCGGAACCGTGCAGTCGGGAATGGCTGGACAGAGCTCCGAAGGGGAACCAGCGGATGAACACGTCCGGGTCGGGCTGGCCCTCGAAACCACCCATGTCGTGCGACCAGTA
>JAAYAO010000023.1 GCA_012719335.1 Propionibacterium sp.
TGGTTGTCCGCGGCGTGGGGTTGCGGGTCGGTCATCGCGATCTCCGTCCGGTCGGCAGGCGTGCAGCGCAAGTATGCCCAGTTGACGACTGGAATGAATGCAACCCCGGCCCCGGTGCGCAGGGCGCGAGGCCTGCGTCGGGAGGGACGGTCAGCGGACGGATGGAAGACTGAGTGCATGGAGATCCCCGAGGTCGTCCTGCTGGACATCGATGGAACCCTGGTCGATTACGGCCAGAACCTGCCCGCATCGGCGGCCGAAGCCGTCCGGGCGGCCCGGGCCCGGGGGCACGGGGTGTACCTGTGCACCGGACGCAGCAGGGCAGAGATCTACGACGACCTGTGGGCCCTCGGCATGGACGGGCTGATCGGTGGCAACGGCAGTTATGTCGAGGCCGGCGGGGTGGTGGTGCATCATCAGGTGCTCGACCCCGAGGTGGCCCACCGGGCGGTGGAGTGGATGCTGGCCAACGACCTGGTGACCGCTCCGGTCAATGAGGACGGGCTGGCCAAGGCCTTCGTGAGGTTGGGGCTGATCGAGGGCTGACCCATCCGCCGGCGAGTTATCCACAGGTTGAAATCGACTCGAAGCGTCATCCCCAATTCGGATCGAGTCGGGGAAAACGTGCCGGCGAGGGGACCACCGTGTCGGGTGAGAGGCGAAACCACCAGGGTTGCGCCACTACCCCAGGAGATGACCATGTCCCTTTCTCGCCCGCTCGTGCGTCCGGCCAAGGACGAACGTGGCATGACCACCGCCGAGTACGCCGTCGGCACCGTCGCCACGGTGACCTTCGCCGGCGTGCTGCTCAAGATCTTCACCGACCCGGACCTGCAGGATCTGTTGTGGAACATCATCTTGTGGATCATCAAGTTGATCACCGGATTCGGGGGCTGAGCCGCCGGATGGGGGTGGGGTCGCGCAAGCGGCTCCACCCCGCGGCGCCCCGCTCCGAACGCGGCATGGTGACCGTTGAACTGGCCGTGGCGAGCCTCGGGGCCACGGTCGTCCTGATGTTGCTCGCCGGGGTGCTCCACGTGGTGGTGTTGCAGATGCGACTCGGCGACGTGGCCGCCGAAACCGCCCGTCAGGCCGCCCGAGACGACGCGGTTGCGGTCGAACGCGCCCGGCGTGGCGCCCCGGACGGCACGGTGGTCACCATCGATGAACGGGCCGGGCAGGTGCATGTGCGCGCCGAACTGCCGGCGCCGATCCCGGTGGGGGAGTTGACCCTGTCCGCCGACGCCTGGGTGGTAGCCGAATGAACGACGTGAGGCCGGACGAACACGGATCGGCCACCCTGTTGATCGTGACCGTGGTCGCCTTGCTGACCATGGTGGCAGTGGGCATGGCCATCGTCGGGGTGTACGCGGACGCCGTGCACCGGGCCCGGGCCGGCGCCGATCTGGTGGCCCTGTCGGCCGCGGTCGGGCAGAACCGGGGCGCGGCCCCCTGCCCGCTCGCCGAGGAGGCCGCCCGGCTGAACGAGGTGCGGCTGATCGACTGCGAACTGTCCGGCGGTCCGGTGGAGTTCGCGGTGAGCGTCACCGTCGAGGTGGACGTCGGGGCGCGGGTCGCCGGTCTGCCCCGGGCCGTGCGGGCCGAGGCTCACGCCGGACGACTGGAACGCTCCCCACCATGACCCCCGGTGGTGCCGGCGACCTCCAGCAGCACCCCCATCAGGGCGGCGGCGGCCGCCTTGTCCAACGGTTGGTTACCCGATCCACACTTGGGCGACACCACGCATCCCGGGCACCCGTCGGTGCACGGGCAGTGCACCAGTCGGTGGTGGGTGGCCCGCCACCACTGCTCGGCGCGCTGCCAACCCCACTCGGCGAACCCCGAACCACCCGGGTGACCGTCGTGCACGAAGATCGTCAGCTCACCGGTGTCGGGGTGCAGGGCGGTGGACACCCCACCGACATCCCACCGGTCGCAGGGTGCGAACAACGGCAGCAACCCGATCGCGGTGTGCTCGGCGGCGTGGGCCGCCCCGGCGAGCATCTTGCGGGTCAGTCCGGCTTCCCGCAGCAGGGGTGCGGGCACCGTCCACCACACCGCACGGGTGCGCAGGGTGGTGCTGGGCAACTCCAGCGGGGTTTGGTCCCAGACCTTGCCGGTGCGTTCGTCGCGACGGAGGTAGCCGGTGACCTGACCGATCAGATCGACCTCACCCAGATGCACCTCACCCCGGCCGGCGGCGCGGGTGCGTTCGGTGGTGATCACATCGATCCGGGCGGTGGAGACCGGCTGGGTGTAGAACCGGACGTCCTCGCGGTGCACCAGGGCGGTCGCGTTCTGCGGGTCGAGTTCGTCCACCACCCAGGTCTCGCCCTGATGCAGATGCACCGCCCCCGGGTGCACGCTGCGGTGGGCCATCGCCGGGTCGACGTGCCCCAGCACCCGTCCGGTGTCGGCTTCGATCACCTCCACCGCCCGGCCCCCGACCGAGCGGATGTCGACCGCGTCGTGGGGGCGTTGTGGCAGGGTCCAGAACCAGCCCTGCGGGCGTCGCCGCAAGACGCCCTGGGTGACCAACTCGTCGGCCACCTCCACCATGGTCGGGCCGAACCAGATGGCGTCCTCGTCGCCCAGCGGCATCTCGTGGGCCGCGGCCGCCAGATGGGGGCCCAGCACGTAACGGTTGTCGGGAAAGAGCACCGCCGCCTCGACCGGTTCGTCCAACAACACCTCGGGGTGGTCGAGCAGGTAGGCGTCCAGGGGGTCGTTACGGGCCACCAGCACCACCAGGGCACGCCGGCCGCTGCGTCCGGCCCGTCCGGCCTGCTGCCACAGGGCGGCGCGGGTGCCCGGATACCCCGAGATCAGCACGGCGTCCATCCCGGCGATGTCCACCCCCAACTCGAGGGCATTGGTGGTCGCGACACCCCGGATCTCCCCGGATTTCAGCCCGGCCTCGATGATCCGCCGGTCCCGGGCCAGGTAACCACCCCGGTACGACTCGACGGTGTGGGCGCACTCGCGGCGGGCCCGCACCGCGACCACCTCCGCCATCGTCCGCGAGGCCACGAACGCGATCGCCTGCCGACCGGCGTTCACCCGGTCGGCCAACAGATCGGCGGTCTCGTCGTCGTGGTGGCCGGTGGGCTGCCACAACACGATGTCGCGGGCCGCCCGGGGAGCGGCGTCCTCGGTGATCGCGACGATCTCGTCGGACTCGGCCCCGATCAGCCGGCCGACCACCTCGTCCGGCGCCAACACCGTGGCCGAGGAACACAGCACCACCGGCTCGGCCCCGTACCCGGCGCACAGTCGCCGCAACCGCCGGATCACCATCGCCACATGCGCCCCGAACATGCCCCGGTAGCGGTGGCACTCGTCGATCACGATGTAGCGCAGGGTGCGCAGAAAGCCCGCCCACCGTTGGTGATTGGGCAGGATCGAATGGTGCAGCAGGTCGGGGTTGGTCAACACGTAGGCCGCATGTTTGCGTGCCCAATCACGCTCGGCCGGCTCGGAATCCCCGTCGATCGCCGCGACCCGCCAATCGGGCAGCCCGAGGTTCTCGCAGGTGTGCAACTGGTCGTGCGCCAGGGCCTTGGTCGGCGCCAGATACAGGGCGGTGTGCGGCCGGGTGGGCTGAACCACATGGTCGCGCAAGGTGCCACTGCCGAGCGGGCCGGTGGCCTCGGGGCCGCCGTAGGTCGCGGCCAGCACCGGCAACAGATACCCCAGCGTCTTGCCCGAAGCCGTACCGGTGGCCGCGACGGTGTGCCACCCGGCGTGCGCGGCCTCGGCGATCCGGGTCTGATGCTGCCAGGGGGTCTCGATGCCGTGCCGCTGCCAGGCCTCGAGCACCGGGGCCGGCAGCCATTCGGGCCAGGTGCCGGGGGTGCCGTCCCGGGGCGGTAGCGACCGGTGATGCCGCACCCGGGGGTCGGCGAAATCGAAGGCTGCCATGACGCCACTGTGCCACGCGGCACCGACACCACGGGGCCGCCGCGGTGTCAGTCGAGCGGTGTTGTGTCCACCCGATCCAGGGAGGCGGACAGGTGATGGGTCATGGTTTCGCCCACCGCGGCCATGGCCAGGTCGTAGCAGAGCCGGTTGCGGTCCTCACTCAGAATGAAGCACCGCTGCACGGCCTCGACATGCTTGGCGGTGGGGGCCACCCCGACCATCGTGGTCGTCGACTGCACATGGAGTTCGTTGCCGTTGTTGGGCCGGATCTCACCCGGGGCGATCTCCACGACGCCGGACGGTTGCACGATCACCCACTCGATCCGGTTGTCGCCGACCCCACGCAGATACCCGGTTTCGTGGTGCATCGGCTTGCCGTCCGGGCTGGTGGTGGTCTGCCGATAGGTGAAGAACGGCCGCCCGTCGGAACTGAACGTGACCCGTTCTCGATAGGCGAAGTCATCGATGGTCGGATAACTGCCCGTCCCCTCACCCTCCCAGGTACCGATCAGGTCTGCGACGGCCATCAGATTGGGGTGAACCTTCATGGACGCATGGTAGGAAACTCGCAGCCCATGGGAAGCCGTAGCACAGTAGAATCCCGAAAAGCGACACGATTTGTCTCGCTTCTCCGCCACTCGAAGGAGTGTCCCGATGAGCTACCGCGCCGAATTCGAAGAAGCCATCAATGACCCGGAGGGGTACTGGGGGCGACAGGCCGAGCGGGTCGACTGGTTCCGCAAACCCCGGCAGGTGCTCGATGCCGAACGGGCGCCGATCTACCGCTGGTACCCCGATGGGGTGATGAACACCAGCTTCAACGCCCTCGATCGGCATGTCATCAACGGACGCGGCGATCAGCCCGCCCTGATCTTTCATTCGGCGATCACCGACACCCGCCGCACCTACACCTACGCCGAGCTGCTCGACCTGGTGGCCCGCCTCGGTGGAGCGCTGAGTGCCCTGGGTGTGCAGAAGGGCGACCGGGTGGTCATCTACATGCCGATGGTGGCCGAGGCCGCGATGGCGATGCTCGCCTGCGCGCGGATCGGCGCGATCCACTCGGTGGTCTTCGGTGGCTTCGCCCCCTCGGAGTTGGCCACCCGGATCGACGACGCCCAACCGAAGGTGATCATCTCCGCGTCCTGCGGCCTGGAGGGCCAGCGGGTGATCGAGTACAAGCCGATGCTCGACCGGGCGATCGAGCAGGCCGAGCACAAGCCACAGCACTGCATCATCCTGCAGCGCCCGCAGGCCGAGGCCACGATGATCGAGGAACGCGACATCGACTGGCGGGCCGTGATGCACCCCGGTGCGGTCGAACCCGCCGGCTGCGTGGACGTGGCCGCCACCGACCCGCTGTACATCCTGTACACCTCCGGCACCACGGGTAAGCCCAAGGGCATCGTGCGCGACAACGGTGGTCACGCGGTGGCGATGTGTTACGCGATGGACGAGATCTACGACATCGCCCCCGGCGAGGTGATGTTCACCGCCTCGGACGTGGGGTGGGTGGTCGGCCACTCGTTCATCGTCTACGCACCGTTGCTGAACGGGTCGACCACGATCCTGTTCGAGGGCAAGCCGGTGGGTACCCCCGACGCCGGCACCTTCTGGCAGGTGGTGGCCGAGCACA
>JAAYAO010000208.1 GCA_012719335.1 Propionibacterium sp.
CCGAGGCCCCGGGAGGCCTTTTTCTGCCCGGATATGCGTGTCCGCGCCGATATCGGATGCCCTCGAGGCCGTGAACACTCTCTATTGCCACAATAACGACATGTGATAGTAGTCCACCCAGTGCCGCGTCGGGGTGACCAATCCGCGAAGTATGGCAATAATGCTCCCGTGGCTACTTCATCTGAGACGGCAAGCAGCCTGCCGGCGACACCGCACGGCGCGCTGCATCCGATTGCGAACCCCCGACGGCGAGGCATCCCGGGCCGCCCGGACGCGCTTCCGATCGGTGTCATGGTTTGGCTGGCATCGGAACTGATGTTCTTCGCGGCACTGTTCGCGGCGTACTTCACGATCAAGAACGTCACCGACGCGCTGGCCGGCCCCGGGGAGATGACCCTGTGGGCCGAGGGACAGGCGTTGCTGACCCCGGGCTTCGCCCTGGGCAACACCTTGATCCTGGTGCTGTCGTCGGTCACCTGTCAGATGGGTGTGCACGCCGCCGAACACGGTCAGGTGAAGCGCACCGGTGGCCCGCTGGCCATTTTGAAGTGGGGCATGCGCGAGTGGTACATCCTGACCTTCGTGATGGGCTCGGTCTTCATCGCCGGCCAGGTGTTCGAGTACGCCGAACTGATCCACAAGGGTCTGACCATCTCGTCCGATGTCTACGGTTCGGTCTTCTTCCTGGCCACCGGCTTCCACGGGCTGCACGTGCTCGGCGGTCTGATCGCCTTCCTGTACGTGCTGGGACGCACCTACCTGGCCCGTACCTTCACCCATGAACAGGCCACCAGCGCCGTGGCGATCTCGTACTACTGGCACTTCGTCGACGTGGTGTGGATCGTGTTGTTCGCCGTGATCTACGGCGGCCCCCTGTTCTCCATGTTCACCGGTGGCTGAGCGCCCACTCCTCAAGAAGGGACCAATCGTGAGATTCCTCTCCTCCCGGATGCGTCACAAGGCAGCCAAGCCGCTGATCTTGGTGATGGCGCTCTTCCTCATGGGAGCCTTGTACGCCGTCGTGGCGCCGAGCCAGCAGGTATCGGCCGACAACGGCACCTCCCAGCAGATCGACGAGGGCAAGAAGCTCTTCACCGTCAGTTGCGCCTCCTGCCACGGGCTCAACGGCGAGGGCACCAGCCAGGGCCCGTCGATGGTGGGCGTCGGTGCCGCCTCGGTCGACTTCCAGATGGGTACCGGCCGGATGCCGATGGCCGCCCCCGGCCCGCAGGCCCCGCGCACCCACGACACCTTCACCGACGAGGAGATCTCCGCGATCGCCGCCTGGGTGGCCTCGCTGGGCCCCGGCCCGGAGATCCCCGAACCCGAGGCCTACACCCCGGCCGGTGACATCACCCCCGAGGAGATGGCCATCGGTGGCGAGCTGTTCCGCAGCAACTGCGCCGCCTGCCACAACTACCAGGGTTCCGGCGGTGCGCTGCCGCACGGCAAGCACGCCCCGACCCTGGAGGGCGTCGAGAACAAGCACATCTACGAGGCCATGCGCATCGGCCCGCAGCAGATGCCGGTCTTCTCGAAGGCGACCATCACCGATGAGGAAGTCACCTGGATGATCGCCTACCTCAACGACTTGCACGGCAGCGCCAACGGCGGCCTGACCCTCGGCAGTCTCGGACCGGTGTCCGAGGGCTTCTGGGCCTGGCTGCTGGGTATCGGCGGCCTGAGCATGATCGCCGTCTGGATCGCTTCGAGAGGGAGCCGCACCAAGTGAGCACGCACACTCACCCGTCCACCGACCTCGAGCGGCAGCACCCGGTCGACGATCCGGGCCTGGAGCCGCACGCCGAGCGCTACATCGATTCGGACGAGCGCCTCGGTCGCGCCGCGAACCGCCAGGTGGTGGCCCTCTTCGGGCTCTCCCCCCTGCTCGCGTTGGCGGCCACCGTGGTCTACTTCGCGATTCCCCGCGATCTGGAGATCACCTTCATCGGGTTCCACACCCCGGCCCACCACTTCTGGTTCGGCCTGCTGCTGGGTTCGGCCATCCTGCTGATCGGCCTGGGCGCGGTGCACTGGGCCCGCACCCTGATGTCGGACGTCGAGATGATCGAGGAACGCCACCCGATCGCCTCCAGCGAGGAGGATCGCGCCGGCATCCTGGCCGAGATCGACAAGGGCATCGCCGACACCGGCTTGTCCCGCCGCAAGATGATCCTGGCCTCGATGGGCGGCGCCCTGGGCCTGTTCGCGGTGCCGATGCTGGTCACGCTCGCCGACCTCGGCCCGTGGCCCACCCGCTCCGAGCGCGCACGCACCATCGAGCGCACCCTGTTCGCCGAGGCCACCCCCAGCAAGCCGGTGCGCCTGGTGAACGACACCACCTGGGCCCCGATCCGCGCCGCCGACCTGGAGATCGGCCAGTTGGTCAACGCCCAGCCGGAGAACCTCAAGAATCTGCACGGCACCGCGGTGCAGGTCGAGAAGTCGAAGGCCGCGATCATCATCGTGCGGATGGCGATCGACAAGATCAACATCCCCGAGTCCCGCAAGGACTGGCACGTCGACGGCATCCTGTGTTACTCGAAGATCTGCACCCACGTCGGCTGCCCGATCAGCCTGTGGGAGCAGCAGACCCACCACCTGCTGTGCCCCTGCCACCAGTCGACCTTCGACCTGGGCGACTCGGGCGTGGTGGTGTTCGGGCCGGCGGCGCGTGCGCTGCCGCAGTTGCCGATCACCGTCAACGAGGCCGGCGAGCTGGTCGCCCACGGCGACTTCACCGTGCCGGTCGGCCCGAGCTACTTCGAACGGGATTCGCGCAACGACTACCAGAAGGGCGATAACTGATGGCCAAGCCGACCAAGGTTTCCGAGGCCACCATCGAGGGCAAGCGCCCCGCGCCCGGACGTCCGTCCACCGGCGCCAAGGTGGCCACCTGGGCCGACGACCGCATCGGTCTCGCCGCCATGGGCCGCAAGAACCTGCGCAAGGTGTTCCCCGACCACTGGTCCTTCCTGCTCGGCGAGATCGCGCTGTACAGCTTCATCATCCTGCTGATCACCGGCGTCTTCCTCACCTTCTGGTTCAAGCCGTCGATGGCCGAGATCCAGTACGACGGGTCGTACCAACTGCTCAAGGGCCTGCACATGTCGGAGGCGATGGCCTCCACCCTGGACATCTCCTTCGACATCAAGGGCGGCCTGCTGATCCGCCAGATGCACCACTGGGCGGCGCTGCTGTTCGTGGCCGCGATGTTCGCCCACATGTTGCGGGTGTTCTTCACCGGCGCCTTCCGGCGTCCGCGTGAGATCAACTGGCTGATCGGCACCGGCCTGCTGTCGATGGGCATGGTCGAGGGCTTCGCCGGCTACTCGCTGCCCGACGACCTGCTGTCGGGCACCGGTCTGCGCTTCGTGGACGGCCTGATCCGGTCGATTCCGGTGATCGGCACCTGGGCGGAGTTCTTCGTCTTCGGTGGCCAGTACCCCGCTGACCTGATCATCCCGCGCCTGTACATGGCGCACATCCTGCTGATCCCGGGCCTGCTGCTCGGCCTGATCGCCGCCCACATGGCGCTGCTGGTGTACCACAAGCACACCCAGTTCCCCGGCCCGGGCCGCACCAACAACAACGTGGTCGGTTACCCGATGTTCCCGGTGTACATGGCCAAGGCCGGTGGCTTCTTCTTCATCGTCTTCGGCGTGATCACCCTGATGGGTGCGGTGCTGCAGATCAACCCGATCTGGAAGTACGGCCCGTACAACCCGGCGCAGGTGACCGCGGGCTCCCAGCCCGACTGGTACATGCTGATCGCCGAAGGTGCGGTGCGTCTGATGCCGGGCTGGGAGTCGCACATCGGCGGCACCACCTGGTCGTGGAACGTCGCGATCCCGGGTCTGGGTTCGCTGGGTCTGTTGTTCACCCTGATCGGCGCCTGGCCGTTCATCGAACGCTGGCTCACCGGTGACAACCGTGAACACCACATCCTGGACCGTCCGCGCAACGCCCCGAACCGCACCGCCTTCGGTGTGGCCGGCATCGTGGGCTACCTGATGCTGTGGGCCGGTGGCGCGAACGACATCCTGGCCACCAAGTTCCACCTGAGCCTGAACGCGATCACGATCTTCCTGCGGGCGGCGTTCTTCATCGCCCCGATCATCGCCTTCATCATCACCAAGCGGATCTGCCTCGGCCTGCAACGGGCCGACCGGGAACGACTGCTGCACGGCAGCGCGACCGGCACGATGGTGCGTGACGCCTCCGGTGGTTACTCCGAGGCGCACGCCCCGATCAGCGACGACGAGGCGTTCACCCTCACCCAGCACACCGAGGACTACCCCTTGGAGGCTGCCGAGGCCGAGGACGAGCACGGCGTCGTACGCCCCGGTGGCGGGATCAGCAAGCGCCGGGCCCGCGCCTCGCGCTGGTGGACCGGCCACACGCTGCGCAAGCCGACCCGCGGCGAGATCGAGGAGGCGAAGAGCCACCA
>JAAYAO010000209.1 GCA_012719335.1 Propionibacterium sp.
CACGTCGACGCCCCCGGTCACGCCGACTACATCAAGAACATGATCACCGGTGCCGCCCAGATGGACGGCGCGATCCTCGTGGTCGCCGCCACCGACGGCCCGATGCCGCAGACCCGCGAGCACGTGCTGCTGGCCCGCCAGGTGGGTGTGCCCGCCATGGTCGTCGCCCTGAACAAGTGCGACATGATCGACGATGAGGACGAAGAGCTCATCGAGCTCGTCGAGATGGAGGTCCGCGAGCTGCTGTCGTCGCAGGACTTCGATGGCGACGACTGCCCGGTGGTTCGCGTTGCCGCCTTCCCGGCCCTGCAGGGCGAGGAGAAGTGGGTCGACTCGATCCTCGAGCTGATGAACGCGGTCGACGAGTACATCCCGACCCCGGAGCGCGAGGTCGACAAGCCGTTCCTGATGCCGGTCGAGGACGTGTTCACCATCACCGGTCGTGGCACCGTGGTGACCGGCCGTATCGAGCGCGGCATCGTCAAGGTCAACGAGACCGTCGACATCGTGGGTATCCGCGACGACAAGCAGACCACCACCGTCACCGGTGTGGAAATGTTCCGCAAGCTGCTCGACGAGGGCCAGGCCGGCGAGAACGTGGGCCTGCTGCTGCGCGGCACCAAGAAGGAAGACGTCCAGCGCGGCATGTGTGTCATCAAGCCGGGCTCGACCACCCCGCACACCGAGTTCGAGGCCAACGTCTACGTGCTGAACAAGGACGAGGGCGGCCGTCACAAGCCGTTCTTTAGCGACTACGCGCCGCAGTTCTACTTCCGCACCACCGACGTGACCGGCACCGTCTCGCTGCCCGAGGGCACCGACATGGTGATGCCCGGTGACAACACCGACATGACCGTCAAGCTGATCCACCCGATCGCGATGGAGGAGCAGCTCAAGTTCGCCATCCGCGAAGGCGGCCGCACCGTCGGCGCCGGCCGGGTGACCAAGATCCTCAAGTGATCTGAACCTGCTGTAACACGAGGGCCGTACCCCACCGGGGTGCGGCCCTCGTGCTGTAGCTTTTCGGCATGTCCGATAACGAGACCTTCGACGTTGTTGTCCTGGGCAGCGGGGCCGCCGGGGCCGCCGCTGCCATCAGCGCCCACGATGCCGGTGCTTCGGTGCTGATCCTGGAGAAGTGCGCCCCCGACCAGGCCGGTGGCAACACCCGGGTGTCGGGGTCGAGCATCTTCCACAGCCTGGACGCCGAACGCGGCGCCACCTACCTGCGGTCGCTGGCCGACCGGTTTCCGCTGCCCGAGGATGTGGTGCACACCTGGGCCACCGAAACCGTCGCCAACGCCGACTGGCTGACCTCGATCGGGGCGAACCTGCAGAAGGTGGTCGGCTACGGCGACCAGCCCGAGTACCCCGAACTGGACGGCTCCGACGCCTACGGCGGCTACCTCGCCATCGACGGGGTGCTCGGCCATCAGGTGCTCTGGGAGTTCCTGATGGGGGCGCTGGCCGAACGCGGCATCGAGATCCGGCACGAAACCCCGGCCCGCCGGTTGCTGACCGACCAGCGGGGGGCGGTCACCGGGGTGATCGCCGAGCACGCCGGCACCGAGGTGTCGATCACCGCCCGACGCGGCGTGGTGCTGGCCACCGGGGGATTCCAGGCCAACCCCGAACTCGTCCAGCAGTACCTGCCACTGTCGGAACCCAAACTGTGGGGTACCCCGCACGCCACCGGCGACGGGTTGAAGATGGCGATGGCCGTCGGCGCCGACCTGTGGCACATGGACAACATGATGTCGATCTCCGGCGTGCCCGACCCGGACACCCCACAGGCCTGGTACCAGGCCTTCGTGTTCCGGCCCGGGTTCATCTGGGTGGCCCCGGACGGCCGCCGCTTCATCAACGAACGGGCCAAGGCCGGTCACGGGGTGGCGCTGCTCAACGACGTCTACGAGGTCTTCCCGACCCGCCGGATGCACGTGGTGTTCGACGAGGCCACCCGGGCCGCCGGGCCGATCAGCCTGGGCAAGGAGATGATGGCGGTCGGTTGGAATGTGATGATCAACGACCGGCACTGGAGTGCCGACAACCTGGCCGAGGTGGAACGCGGCATTCTGGTCAAGGGGGACACGATCGCCGAACTGGCCGAGCAACTCGATGTCGACCCGGCGGTGTTGGAGGACACCGTGAACCGCTGGAACGAGGCCTGTGCCGCGGGCGCGGACCCGTACTTCGGCCGCGACGCCCAGAGCCTGGTGCCCCTCGACCGGGGCCCGTACTACGCCTACACCGCCGAACCCATGCTCGCCTGGACCAATGGTGGCCCACGCCGCAACGGCAACGCCCAGGTGTTGAACGTGTGGGGTGAGCCGATCGGCGGACTGTACGCCGCCGGTGAGGTCAGCTCGACCTACTCCCTGGGCAAGGACGGCGGCTTCCACATGGCCGACGCCCTGGCCTTCGGCAGGGTGGCCGGACGGGAGGCCGCCGCCACCGCAGCAGCCGAGTAGAACTAGGCGTTGGCGGGCAGCTCGGTGCCGGCCCCGCGGGCGCGGATCCGCACCTCCGCGGTGTCGGTACCGGTGTCGGTGCCGACGCCGGCGCGGGCTTCGTCCGGGTGCTTGCCCAGGATCTCGAAGCCGGCATCGGCGATCATCGCCAGATCCGCCGCCCCGGCCTGCCCTTCCGAGGTCAGGTAGTCGCCCAGGAAGATCGAGTTGCAGATCTCCAGCACCAACGGCTGCAGCGACCGCAGGTGGTACTCGCGGCCGGCCGCGGCCCGCACCTCGGCGTCCGGGTTCACCAACCGCACCATCGCCAGAATCTTCAGGCACCGCTGCGGTGTCAGTTCGGTGTGGGTGGCCAACGGGGTGCCCTCGAAGGGCAGCAGAAAGTTGACCGGCACCGACTCGGCAGCCAGCTCGCGCAGGCCGAAGGCGACGTCGACCAGTTGTTCGTCGCTCTCACCCATGCCGGCGATCAACCCCGAGCACGGCGACAGGCCACCGGCCCGGGAGGCCTGCACGGTGCGGGCCCGGTCGTCATAGGTGTGGGTGGAGCAGATGTCGGCGTAGCTCGACTCGCTGGTGTTCAGGTTGTGGTTGTACCGGGCGGCGCCGGCCTCGGCCAGCCGGGCGGCCTTCTGTTCGTCGACGAACCCGAGGCAGGCACAGATCGTGACCTGCGGGTGCTCGGCGTGGATGCCCTCGATGTAGTCGGCCACCTTGCCCACCTCCCGCTCCGACGGGCCGCGCCCGGACGCCACCAGGCAGACCGTGGACGCGCCGCGTTCGACCCCGGCCCGCACCGCCTCGGAGACCTGCTCGGGGGTGAGCCAGGTGTACTTCAGGATTTCCGCCTTCGACCCCAGCGCCTGCGAGCAGTAGGAGCAGTCCTCGGGGCACATGCCCGACTTCAGGTTCACCAGATAGTTCAACAACACGGTGTTGCCGAAGAAGTGCCGACGCACCCGGCCGGCGGCGGCGACGATGCTCATCACCTCGGCGTCATCGGCGGCCAACACGGCCAGGGCATCGGCTCGGTCGATCGGGGTCCCGGTCAGGGCGGTGTCGACCATGGAGTTCAGATTCATCGTGCGTTCCTCTTGGTGGTGATGGTTGTTGGGGATTGCGGGTGCCGGGCCGGCGGGTTCAGGCCGGACGGGTACCGAGCCCGGCCGGCAGCACCGCCAGGATCGGGCAGCCGGCCGCGGCCGGCAGGTCATCAAGATTGCAGCGTTCGGCCAGGTCGGGCCGGGCCGGCATTGCGCCGATGATCAGCCCGCTCACCGGGTGCCCGCGGGCCCGGATCGCCGCGCAGGTCAGGGCGGTGTGGTTCAGGGTGCCGAGCCCGGCGCGGGTGACCACCACGAAATCGGGGTGGCACCCGAGCCCGACCAGAGCGTCGGCCAGGTCGAGCAGGGTCGCGCCGGCATCATCCAGGCCGACCAGCACGCCCCCGGCGCCCTCGATCAGAACTCGGTCGTGGGTCGCGGCAAGGCGAGCGATGTGGTGGGCGTGCTCGCCCACCGGCGGCAGCGACACCCCGGCTCGGCGGCCGGCGGTGGTGGGTGCCAACGGTTCGGTCAGCCGCACCCCCTCATGGGTGTGCGCCGGGCTGAGCCCGGTCAGCCGGACGATCTCGGCCAGGTCACCGGGCGCACCGGCGTCGACCCCGGTCTGGGCGGGTTTGCATACCGCCACCGAGTGGCCGCGCTGCAGGCAGCCGGCGGTCAATGCGGCGGTGGCGACGGTCTTGCCCACCCCGGTGTCGGTGCCGGTGATGATCGTGAGCCGTTCGGGGGGTTCGGGCAGGTCGAGTGCCGACACATCAGGCGACACGGCGCACCGCCACCGCGTCCACGGCCGCGCGCATCCCGGCGGCGATGGTGCGCAGCTCGTCGTCGTCGGCGAGGTAGGGCGGCATCGCATAGATCAGCCTGCCGAACGGGCGCAGCCACACCCCGTGCGCGACCGCCGCCTCGGTGGCGACCCGCAGATCCGCCGGAGCGGTCAACTCGACCGCGGCGGTGGCGCCCAGCACCCGCACATCGGCCACCCCCGGCCGGCCCCGCAGGTCGGCGAGTTCGGCGGCCAGCACGCCCTCGATGCGCGGCACATCACGCTGCCAGCCACCCTCGGCGATCAACCCCAGGGAGGCGGCGCTGACCGCGCTGGCCAACGGGTTGGCCATGAAGGTCGGGCCGTGCATCAGCACCCCGGCCGGGCCGGCGGCCAGGGCCCGGGTGACCCGTTCGGTGGTCAGTACCGCGGCCTGGGTGAGATAGCCCCCGGTCAGTGCCTTGCCCACCGCCAGCACATCGGGACGCACGTCGGCCCAATCGCAGGCCCACAACCGGCCGGTGCGGCCGAAGCCGGTGGCGATCTCGTCGGCCACCAACAACAACTCGTACTCGTCGGCCCACCGGCGCATCTGCCGCAACGCCGCGGGGGCCCAGGCCCACATGCCCCCGGCCCCCTGCAGGATCGGTTCGACCACGATCCCGGCGAGCTCGTCACGGTGCGCGTGCACCAGGGCGCCGGCCCGCTCGGCCCACCGGTCGACCTCCTCGGCGGGGGCGGCGAAGGCCGGGGGACGGGGCAGGAAGACGTGGTGCTGCACCTGGCCGGCGTACAGCGCATGCATCCCGCCGGAGGGGTCGCACACCGACATCGCGCCCCAGGTATCGCCGTGATAGCCGCCGTGCAGGGCGGCGAACCTGGTGCGCGGCCGGGGCCGGCCCGCCTCCGCCTGCCGGACGATCTTCAGCGCCACCTCCATCGCCACCGAGCCGGAATCGACCGGGAAAACCCGGCTCATGCCGGGGGCCAGATCGAGCAGCCGCTCGGCCATCCGCACCGCGGGGGCATGGGTGAGACCCCCGAACATCACATGGGAGAACCGGCCGGCCTGTTCGGCGACGGCGGCATCCAGCACCGGGTGGCGGTAGCCGTGGATCGCGCTCCACCAACTCGCCATCGCGTCGACCACCTCGTGGCGGCGCCGGCCGTCGTCCAGCACCAACCGGCAGCCCTCGGCGGCCAGCACCGCGTACAGCGGATCGTGTCGGTAGGGGTTGGCGTAGGGATGCCAGAGCCGTTCGCGGTCGCTGTGGATCAACTCGGCACCGGTACGCATGGCGGACAAGTTAGCAAAAACCAGAACAGTGTTCAGGTCGAGGTGTTCGGTGTTCCGGCTAAGCTGAACGAATGCTGACCCCCGCCGATGTGCTGCGCGCCGCGGCCGAGATTCTGGACGAGTTCGGCCTGGCCGACCTGAGCATGCGGCGGGTGGCCGGGGCGCTGGGGGTGCAACCGTCCGCGCTGTACACCCACGTACCCGACAAACAAACCCTGCTCGCCGGGGTGGCCGACCTGATCCTGGCCGAGGTGAGCGAGCCGCTGGGGCGTTGGCGCCCGGCGATGGAGGAGTGGGCCGGCGATCTGCGCGGGGTGCTGCTGGCGCACCGCGACGCCGCGGAACTGGTGCTCACCGCCCGGGGTTTCGGGCTGAGCAGGCACGACACCACCCGACACCCGACCACCCTGTTGGCCGCCGCCGGGTTGCCGCCGGCCGAAGCGCGGGTGGCGGCCACCACGGTGTTGCACCTGGTGCTGGGTCAGGTGGCCGAACAGCAGGCCCGGCAGGTCTGGGAACGCTTCGCCGGGCCGGGCCCCGAGGACGACCCCGGTGCCGAACGCGGCTTCGAGATCGGGCTCGGGCTGCTGCTGGACGGGGTCGAAACCCGGTTGTGAGGCTCAGACCCAGATCGTCGCCGGATCGGTGGCAGTGGTCGCCGGGGGAGTGGGCATGGTGGCCTCGGTGCGCGAGAAGCGCGGTGCCGGCAGAGGCTGCAGGATCCCGTCCACCTCGACCAGCGAACCGCGCGCGGCGATGTGCTCGTCCTCGGCGGCTTCGGCGAAGGTGAGCACCCCGGTGACACAGGCGTCGGTGCCGTCGAAGACCTCTTCCCACTCGGCCCGGGTGCGGGTGGCGATCCGCTCGGCGAACCGCTGCTTCATCTCCGGCCAGGTCGACTGGTCGTGCTGGTTCGGCAACTCCTCGGCGGTGAAACCGAGCCCGTCGATCAGGATCGCGTAGAACTGCGGCTCGATCGCGCCGACGGCCAGGAACTTGTCGTCGGCGGTGCGGTACACCTCGTAGAAGTGGGCACCGGAATCGACGTAGTTCGAGCTGCGCTCGTCGTTCCACACCCCCATCGCCCGGAAAGCCCACACCATCGTCGACAGGGACAGGGCGCCGTCGACCATCGCGGCGTCGATCACCTGACCCTTGCCGGAGGTGCCGCGCTCCAGCAATGCGGCCAGCACCCCGACCACCAGGTACATCGAACCGCCACCGAAGTCACCGAACAGGTTCAACGGTGGCACCGGCACCTCATCGGCACGACCCACCGCGTGCAACAGGCCGGTGCGGGAGATGTAGTTCAGGTCGTGACCGGCCTGCTGGGCGCGCGGGCCGTGCTGCCCCCAGCCGGTCATCCGGCCGTACACCAGCCGGGGGTTGCGGGCCAACAGGTCGTCGGGGCCCAGGCCGAGCCGTTCGGTCACCCCCGGACGGAAACCCTCGAGCACCACATCGGCCTTGTCCAGCAGGCCCAGGGCGACTTCGCGTCCCTCGTCGCTGCGCAGGTCGGCCTCCACCAGGGTGCGGCCGCGCAACTCGGCATCGGGGGTGCCCTTCGGCAACGCGCCGGGACGCTGGATCCGCACCACATCGGCGCCCAGGTCGGCCAACAGCATCGCCGCGTGCGGCACGGGGCCGATCGTGGCCAGTTCGACAACGCGTACGCCGGTGAGGGGGCCAGTGCTCATGGGGAACAGGCTAAAAGCGCCTCACCGGGGGCTTCGCCGCAACCTCCCGGCCACTGGGATCATCCATGGAACCGGCTGCTGCACGGACAAGGATGGGCCGGTCGGCAAGGGTTTACGAAAGGGGACGCACGCGTGTCGATCGAGGAACTGGACGCCACCGGGTTGGCGGCCGAGATCAGGGCCGGCCGGCTGAGCGCCCGCGAAGCCGTTGCCGACGCGATCGCCAGGATCGAGGACGCCCGGGAGCTCAATGCCGTCGTCCACGAACGCTTTGAACAGGCCCTGGCCGAGGCCGATGACGTGCCCGCCGGCCCGCTCGCCGGGGTGCCGACCCTGGTCAAGGACCTCGGCATCCAGGTCGCCGGGCTACCGCTGACCAACGGCAGCCGCCTGTTCGCCGAACAGGTCAGCGACGTCGACTCCCACCTGGTGACGCTGTTGCGGCGGGCCGGTCTGGTGATCCTCGGCTCCACCAACACCCCCGAACTCGGCCGCAACGGCAGCACCGAGCCGCTGCTCTACGGCCCCACCCGCAACCCGTGGAACACCGAATACTCCACCGGCGGTTCCAGCGGGGGGTCGGCGGCCGCGGTGGCGGCCGGCCTGGTGCCGGTCGCACACGCCACCGACGGCGGCGGCTCGATCCGGATCCCGGCCTCGATGTGCGGCCTGGTCGGCCTCAAGCCGAGCCGGGGCCGGGTGTCGTCCTGGCCCAGCCCCAGCACCCATTCCTCACCCCTGAACATCGGGCACGTGGTGACCCGCTCGGTGCGCGACAGTGCACTGTTGTTGAATATCGCCGCTCAGCGACGCCCCGGGGACGGCCTGAACGGTGGCCCGGAGGACTTCGTGGCCGCGGCGACCAAGCGCCCCGGCAAGCTGCGGATCGGCTGGTCGACCACGATGGTCGACGGGTCCGGCACCGACCCGGAAGTGGCCACCGCGGTGGCGGCGGCTGCGCAATTGCTGACCGAACTCGGCCATGAGGTGGTCGAGGCTCGGCCCGAGATCGATGTGGCGAAATGGCAGCGAGCCTTCGTGGCCATGATGCGTGCCGACCTGCAGGGCAATGTGCGGCGCCGGCTGGCCGAACTCGGCCGGGAGTTGCGCGACGACGACCTCGAGCCCGCCACCCACGTGATGTACCGCGGCACGGTCAGTGCGGAGGACTACAACGAGGCACTGCGCAGTGTCGCCGAGCTCGGCTGGCAGGTCGGTGACTACTTCGCGTCCCACGACCTGTGGCTCAGCCCGACGATCGGAGCCCGGGTGCCGAAGCTCGGCGTGCTGGACACCCGCGACACCGAGGCGATGATGACCCACGCGCCGGCCATCTCACGGTTCACCAGCCTGTTCAACATGACCGGCCAACCCGGCATCTCGGTGCCCTTCGGCTTCGACGACAACGGTTTGCCGATGGGAATCCAGCTCGTTGCCGATACCGGCGGCGAGGGCCGGCTGCTTTCCGTGGCGGCTCAGATCGAGCAGGCGAAGCCGTGGCCGCTGACCGTTACCGATCAGATTTTCCGGTGAACGGGATACTGCCCCCGAGGGGGCCTCTGCTGCTGGTTTTCTCGCCCGGTAGCCGGACCTCATTGAAGGAGACCCGATGATGTCACACACGATGGAGAGGAGGAGCCTTGCGTAAGTTTCTGCGGACAGTTCTGGAACTGCTGGCGGTGCTGCTGCTGGTGAGTTTCGGGACGTTCATGCTGGTATCGCTCCTCCCCAACGACCCTGCGGTCATCATCCTGGGTGAGGGTCATCCGCCGGAGGCCTACGAGGCGAAGCGGCAGGAACTCGGTCTGAACGACCCGTTGTTCTCGCGCTACGCCGACTGGCTCGGCAGCGCGCTGCAGGGTGACCTGGGCAAGTCGATCGTTCCGCCGTACAGCGTGGTCAGCGACCGCATCGCCGCCGCCCTGCCGGTGTCGGTGCAGTTGGCCGTGATGGGCATGGTTCTGGCCATGCTGATCGCGGTGCCGCTGGCCATGTGGTCGGCCTACAACGAAGGCGGACGCATCGACCGGGTGGTCAGCGCCGGCACCTTCGCGGTGCTCTCGGTGCCGAGCTTCCTGGCCGGTCTGTTGCTGATCATGGTGTTCGTCAACTATCTCGGCTGGTTCCCCCGGGCCGAATGGTCACGACTGTCCGAGGGCCTGGGCAAGAACCTCTTCCACGCGGCGCTGCCCGCGGTGACCATCTCGTTGATGGAAGCCGCCACCTTCACCAGAATTCTGCGCAACGACCTGATCACCACCTTGCAGGAGGACTACATCCTGGCCGCCAAGGCCAAGGGCATGTCCCCGGTGCACGTGCTGATCAGCGATGCACTGCGCCCCTCGTCCTTCTCGTTGATCACCGTGATGGGTATCGCCCTGGGCCGCCTGATCGGCTCCACCGTGATCGTCGAATACCTGTTCGCCCTACCCGGTATGGGGTCGTTGGTGATCGGCGCCGCCGACACCGGCGACTACACGATGGTGCAGGGCACAGTGCTGGTCATCGCGGTGATCTACGTTCTGATCAACGCCCTGGTTGACCTGTCCTACGGCTTCCTCGATCCACGCACCAGGAGGGCATGATGAGCCAGACCACTCCTTCGCCGGAATCCGAAGCCACCGAGGTCGTCGTCGCCGACGAGTCGATGACCCCGCCGGGCGACATTCCCAAGGTCAAGCGCAAGGGCAGCCTCGGTATCGGCATCGCCGTCGCCGTGGTCGGCCTGCTGATCATCCTCGGCGCCCTGATCTCGATGCCGATCGGCTGGCTGCAGTTGCTCGTCTTCCTGATCGGCTGCGCCGTGATGTGGTGGGGCGTCGACCGGGCCCTGAAGTGGGTCTTCGGGCCGTCCTTCGACCTGATGACCTGGGCCTGTGTGACCTGGCTGGGCATTTTGATCCTGGCCGCGATCCTCGCCCCGGTGCTACCCCTGCAGGAACACGCCGACCTGGCCAAGGCCCTGCAGGACGGCACCCGACCGATGCGTCGACCCGACGTGTTGTCGGCCAACCTGCTGGGTACCAACAACTTCGGTCTGGACCTGCTGGCCCGTGTGATTCACGGTGCCCGGGCCTCGCTGGTGGTTGCCCTGCTCGCGGTGCTGATCGGCATCGTGCTCGGTGGCACGATCGGCATGCTCGCCGGGTTCTTCCGCAAGACCACCGACACCGTGGTCGGCATCCTGACCAACGCCCTGCTGGCGATCCCGCCGCTGATCCTGCTGATCGCCCTGGCCACCGTGCTGGAGCCGAACATGCGCAACCTGTCGTTCGCCCTGTCGCTGCTGGCCCTGCCCAGCATGGTGCGGATGGCCCGGGCCAACACGATGACCTTCGCCCAGCGCGAGTTCGTCCTGGCGGCCCGCGCGATGGGTGCCACCAACGGCCGGCTGATGCTGCGCGAGATCATGCCCAATGTGCTGTTGCCGCTGCTGTCGTACTCGATGGTCGTGGTGTCGGCGCTGATCGTGGCCGAATCCTCGCTGAGCTTCCTCGGTCTGGGTATTCAGCCGCCGCAGCCGTCCTGGGGCAACATGATCTCCGAGGGCGAGGGAACCACCTTCCGGGAGCACCCGCACATCGTGCTGGTGCCGGGCGCGGTGCTCTTCCTGACCGTGTTCTCGTTCAACATGCTCGGTGAGCGCGCACGCAAGCTGTGGGATCCGCGCCAGGCGAAGCTGTGAGGAGCTGTTAAATGACAACGACAACGACCGAACCAGTCGAGCTGAACCCGTACGAGGAGGATCCGCTCCTGGTGGTGGACGCCCTGCACACCGAGATCATGACCCCGCGCGGGGCCCTGAAGGCGGTGGACGGGGTCACCTTCAGCCTGCGCCAGGGCGAAACCCTCGGCGTGGTGGGCGAATCCGGCTCCGGCAAGTCGGTGATGGGCCGCACCGTGATGGGCCTGTACCGCTCCGGCGGCAACATGAACGTCAGCGGTCAGGTGCTGCTCGAGGGTGAGGACATCCAGTCGATGACCGCGCGCGAGCTGCGCCGGGTCTGGGGTTCGAAGGTGGGCATGGTCTTCCAGGACCCGATGACCGCCCTCAACCCGGTCAAGAAGATCGGCACCCACCTCACCGAGACGCTCAAGGAACACTCCAAGCTGGACGGCAAGGCGGCCCGCAACCGGGCCGAGGAGCTGCTCAACCTGGTGGGTATCCCCGAGCCGCGGCGCCGCCTCGACCAGTTCCCGCACGAGATGTCGGGTGGTATGCGTCAGCGCGTGGTGATCGCCATCGCGTTGGCCAACAACCCGCGCCTGCTGATCGCCGACGAGCCGACCACCGCGTTGGACGTGACGGTGCAGAAGCAGATCCTCGACCTGCTGCAGCGGCTGCAGGCCGAACTGGGCATGGCGGTGATCCTGATCAGCCACAACCTCGGTGTGGTGGCCGGCCGGGCCGACCGGGTCGGCGTGATGTACGCCGGACGGTTCGCCGAACTCGCCCCGGCCAAGCAGCTCTTCGCCGACCCGCGGCACCACTACACCAGGGCACTGCTGGCGGCGATCCCCAAGCTCGAACAGCCGCCGCACGTGCGTCTGGACGCGATCGAGGGTGCCCCGCCGAACATGGTCAATCCGCCGCACGGCTGCCGCTTCGCTCCGCGATGCCGGGCCGCCCAGGAGGACTGCACCCACGTCCCGCCCCGGTTGGTACCCACCGACCAGAGCAACCTGATGGGGCACAAGCGGCACTGGTATGCCTGCTACCACCCCGTTTCGCACGACACCCCAGGAGGTGAATGATGGCCGGAAGTGGTTCCGACCACCTGCGCGCCGATCAGGACCAGGTGCTGACCGTCACCGACCTGGTGGTGGAGTTCCCGACCAAGGGCGGCGGCAAGGTGCACGCCGTTTCCGGGATCAGCTTCGACCTGCTGCGCGGTGAGACCCTGGGCATCCTGGGCGAATCCGGGTGTGGCAAGTCCAGTGCCGGCCGTGCCGTGATGCAGTTGCCGCCGCCCACCTCGGGGTCGGTGCGGCTGGAGGAGACCGAGCTGACCGGGCTCAGCAAGTCGGCGGTGCGCAGCAAGCGTCGTCCGATGCAGATGATTCTGCAGGACCCGGTCTCGGCGCTGAACCCGCGGCGCCGGGTCAAGGATCTGGTGGCCGAGGGGCCGCGGATCTGGGGCAAGAAGGTCACCGACCAGCAGATTCGCGATGTGCTCTCCGAGGTCGGTCTGGATCCCGATGTGGTGATGGACCGGCGTCCCTACGAGATGTCGGGCGGTCAGTGCCAGCGGGTGTGCATCGCCCGGGCGCTGATGCTGGAACCGACCGTGATGATCTGTGACGAGCCGGTGTCCAGCCTGGACGTGTCGGTGCAGGCGCAGATCCTCAACCTGCTCGAGCAGGCACGCGAGCGCCTCCGGCTGAGCATGATCTTCATCGCCCACGACGTCGCCGTGGTGAAGAACATCTCCGACCGGGTGATGGTGATGTACCTGGGCAAGGTCTGTGAGATCACCCCCAGTGACGGCCTGGCGCAACGGGCCCTGCACCCGTACACCAAGCTGCTGCTCGACTCGGTGCCCGAGGCCGAACTGATGGACGACAGCGAGGTGGCGCGCGGTGGCCAGACCAGCACCGAGCTGCCGTCCCCGCTGAACCCGCCCAGCGGCTGCCGCTTCCGAACCCGCTGCCCGCTGGCCAGCGAGGTCTGCAAGGAGGAGGAGCCCAAGCTGCGCGAACTCGCCCCCGGCCACTGGGTGGCCTGCCACCACGCCGACGACGGCGCCGCCCCCACCCGGGCGGTGATCGGTGAGGAGGGCAACCCCGAAACCGGTTTGGTGACCGAGGAGGCCGCCGCGGACGCCGCGACCGCCGACGATCGGGTCACCGACGCCGACGAGAGCGTCGCCACCAAGGCCGAGCCGCCGAAGCGGGCCGCCGACGAAGGGTGAGACACCCCGAAACCGAAGAGCCATGTCCCCACCGCGGGGGCATGGCTCTTTCGGGTGTTGGTACGGGTGCGCGGCGGGTCAGTCGAAGGACGACCGGCGATCACCCAGCCACGCGACCAGGTCGGGGTCGGTGGTGTGGAGCCGGTCGACGACCTCGTCGCCGGTGCAGGTGATCAGTTCGATGATCACCGCTTCCGCGGTACGGGCGGCCACCCGCCAGTGGGCGCCGGAATCGGTCCACCGGGTGAGCACCGCGATCGGGTCATCGCTCATCGTGCCAGTCTGACAGACCGGCCGAACGGAAAGCGTTTGCCCATGCTGCGGGACGGGGCATCGTCGCGGTGACACCGTGGCACTTCAATGACAGCCAGTACGCCGAGTACGCCCGCAAAGGAGGTGCCCCGATGAGCGCACCGGCTCCCCATCGTCCGCTGCCGATCAAGGTGATGAACACCGTGGGCGGCCTCGCCGCCACGGTCGGCCTGAAACCCTCACTCACCCCCGAGAGCATCATGGCCGCCGCGGCCAAGAAGACCGGCCTGGACGACTTCGGGCCGGACACCTTCCGGCCCGGGCTGGACGCGCTGTGCTGGTCTCTGGAGCACGAGGCCGAACTGCACACCCTCGGTCGGATCGCCGCCCGGGCCTCGCTGCTGGGCCGGATGGAGGCCCGCCTGCAACTGATCGACTGGCGCAAGAAGCATCCCGAGGTGTTCGAGGAGAAGCTCGAGAAGCCGATCTTCGCGCTCGGCCTGCCGCGCACCGGCACCACCGTCCTGTACGGCCTGCTGGCGGCGAACCCGGCGCTGCGCGACCCGGTCACCTGGGAGGTCAACTCGCCGGTGCCGCCACCGCGTCCGGATGACGCCGCAGCCGGTGACCCGCGGGTCGAGGTGTCGCGCAAATCGATGGCCGGGCTGCGGCAACTGGCCCCGGCGGTGGACGCGATCCACCCGATGGGGGAGATGCTGCCCCAGGAATGCATCACCCTGCACATGCCGGAGTTCCACTCCTACGAGGCCGTGGTGACCTTCCACGTGCCCGGCTATTTCGAGTTCCTCAAGCGGGAGGGCCGACAGCAACTCGAACAGTGGAGTTGGGGGCTGGACCGGATGATGGCCTTCCGCGAGACCCTGCCGGCCGACCGGGTGATCGACGTCTACTTCCGGGACACCCTCGCCGACCCGGTCGGCACCGTGCACCGGATCCACGAACACTTCGGCATGGAGATCACCCCGCAGGTCGAACAGGGCGTGCAGCGGTACCTGGCCGACAACCCGCGCGACAAGCACGGCACGCACACCTACTCGTTGGCCGATTTCGGGCTGACCCGCGAACAGGTGGACAGCACCTTCGCCGAGTACAAGCAGCGGTTCGAGGTTCCCGACGAGAACTGAGCGCGAACGACGAAGGGGGCTCCCGGCCGGGAGCCCCCATCGGTTGTGCCGGGTGTTACTGCTTGATCCAAGCCTTCGAGAAGTCGATCATGTCCTCGTTGCCCACGACCACGCCGTAGACGTCCTTGCTCCAGAACATCATCGGAGCATTGCCGCCCAGGGTGACCGAGGGAACGGTCTGCTGGTAGTGCTCCTCGATGCGCTTGGTGACATCCTTGACGGCTTCCTCATCGCTCATCGGGGTGGCGCGCAGTTCCTCGATCAGGGCGTCCATCTCCGGGTCGTTGTTCGACAGCACGTTGGCCGCCGACTGCGAGTGGTAGACGCTGTACAGGTTCTGGTACGGATCGTTCTCGGTCACCTGCACGGCGGCCTTGCCCAGGTCGTAGTTCTTCTCGATGAAGAGCTTCGAGGTGAAGTCGGCCACCGAGCGGCTCATCTCCATCTCGATCTCGAGACCGACGGCCTCGAGCTGGGCCATGATCACCATGGCCTCCTCACGGGCGGTGGGATCCTCCAGGCCGAAGTAACCGATCTTGCCGTCGAAGCCCTCGGCCTTGGCCTCCTCGACCAGCGCGGTGGCGGCCTCGGGGTCGTAGGCGTTCACCTCGGCGTCGGCGTTGTGCCACTTCGAGGCGGTGGCGAACAGGTGGTTGCCGGGCATTCCGTTACCGTCGTGGGCGCGGTCGTAAATGATGCTCGGGTCGATCGCCAGGGCGATCGCGCGACGGACCTTCTCGTTGGCCAACGGACGACCATCGGCGGCGTTCAGCATCAACAGGTTGCCGTTGTTCTGCAGGGTCACCTGACCGGGCACGCCATCGGCACGCAGGTCCTTGATCAGGCCGGGCTTGCGGATGTAACCGCCCTGCACCGAGCCGGAGTTGAAGGACTCGACCTTGGTCTCGTCGCTACCCAGCCACACCCAGCGCAGCGTCTCGATGTTCGGCTCGCCGTCCCAGTAGTTCGGGTTGGCCCGGAAGGTCATCGACTCGCCCGGGGCGTAGTTGTCCAGGGTGAAGGCGCCGGCGCCGATCGGTTCGAAGGCGTCCGGGCCACCGGCGTAGGCGGCGGGGGCCATGATGAAGCCCATGCCGCGGCCGAGCATGTCGTTGAAGGTCGCCCAGGAGTCCTTGAGCTTGAAGACCACGGTCAGGTCGTCGGTCTTCTCGATGCCCTCCCAGAGCGGGTAGATGACGCCGAGGTCGTAACCCTGGTTCTGCAGGTAGTAGCCCACCGAGCCGAGCACGGCGTCGGCGTTCAGGTCGGTGCCGTCGCTGAACTTCACGTCCGGACGCAGCTTGACGGTCCACTCGGTGAAGTCGTCGTTCGGCTCGACCGACTCGGCCAACCGCGGGTCGTATTCGCCGGTCTCGTGGTTGTAGCGCACCAGGACGTCGTAGACCGCGTACAGCGAGTTGCCGCCCGAGGAAGCGGTCGGGATCGTCTTGGTCGGGTCGAGGCTGCGGGTCTCGGCGTACTCGGCGTAGGTCAGGGTGCCGCCCTTGACCGGCTCGCCGCCGTCCTCGTCCTGCTTGTAGGTGCCGGGTGCGATGTAGGTTTCGGTGTTCTCCGAACCGTTGCCGCCGGCGCCGTCGGTGCCTTCACCGTCGTCACCGGCGCGGGCGCAGCCGGCCAGGGCCAACGCGGCGGCTGCGGCGATCGCCGCGTAGCGCGTCATGCGTGAGAATGCCACGGGATACTCCTTGGGTGTCAGTCGAGTCGACCCAGCACACCAACCGTGGATAACGACGACGTAACGGTTCCCGTCAGCCGGGAAACCCGTTACGACGGCGTTCCGGCCAACGGACGGACGACGAAGGGGCCCCGGGAAAACCCGGGGCCCCTCGAGGCGTGGGGGTCAGCTCACTGCTTGATCCACGCCTTGCCGAAATCCATCATGTCGTCGTTGACGACCTCGATGCCGTACACGTCCTTGCTCCAGAACATGAAGGCGGTGTTGCCGCCGAGGCTGACCGTCGGCACTTCCGCCTGGTAGTGCTCCTCGAGCCGCTTGGTGATGTCGGCGATGGCGTCCTCGTCGCTGATCGGGGTCTCGCGCAGTTCCTCGATCAGGGCGTCCATCTCCGGGTCGTTGTTCGACAGCACGTTGGCCGCCGACTGGGAGTGGTAGACGCTGTAGAGGTCGTAGTACGGATCGCTCTCGGTGATCATGATGGCGGTCTTGGACACGTCGAAGTTGCGTTCGATGAAGACCCGCGAGATAAGGTCCGCCACGGTGCGCACCATGTCGAGCTCCACCTCGAAGCCCACCGATTCGAGCTGCGCCTTGATCACCATCGCCTCCTCGCGGGCGGTCGGATCCTCCAGGCCGACATAGCTGATCTTGCCGTCGAAGCCCTCGGCCTTGGCCTCCTCGAGCAGGGTGGTGGCCTGCTCTGCGTCGAACTCGTTCAGCTCCACGTCGGGGTGCCACTTCGAGGCGGTCGCGAACAACGCCTTGCCCGGCATGCCGAGCCCGTCGTGGGCCCGCTCGTAGAGCATCTCCGAATCGATGGCCAGGGCCATCGCCCGACGCGCCTTCTCGTTGCTCATCCCGCGACCCTCGCCGGCATTCAACATCAGCAGGTTGCCGCCGTTGGACAGGGTGACCGTGCCGGGGGTGTCCTCGGCACGCAGCTCCTTGATCAGGCCGGGCTTGCGGATGTAGCCGCCGTGCACGCTGCCACCCCGGAAGGTGTCGACCTTGGTCTCGTCGTTGCCCAGCCAGACCCAGCGCAGGGTGTCCAGGTAGGGCTCGCCGTCCCAGTAGTTCGGGTTGGCCCGGAAGGTCATCGACTCGCCCGGGGCGTAGTTGTCCAGGGTGAACGGGCCCGCCCCGATCGGTTCGAAGGCGTCCGGGCCACCGGCGTAGGCGGCCGGGGCCATGATGAAGCCCATGCCGCGGCCGAGCATCGCGTCGAAGGTGGTCCAGGTGCCCTTGAGCTTGAAGACCACGGTCATGTCGTCGGTCTTCTCGATGCCTTCCCACATCGGGTAAATGACGCCGAGGTCGTAACCCTGGTTCTGCAGGTAGTAGCCCACCGACCCGAGTACCGCGTCGGCGTTCAGGTCGGTGCCGTCGCTGAACTTCACGTCCGGACGCAGTGTGACGGTCCACTCGCTGTAGTCGTCGTTCGGCTCGACCGACTCGGCCAACCGGGGCTCGTGCTCGCCGGTCTCCTGGTTGTAGCGCACCAGCGCGTCGTAGACCGCGTACAGCGAGCTGCCGCCGGACGGGCCGGTCGGAATCGTGACCGCCGGGTCGAGGCTGCGGGTCTCGGCGTACTCGGCGAAGGTCAGGGTGCCGCCCTTGACCGGCTCGCCGCCGTCCTCGTCCTGCCGGTAGGTACCGGGCTCGACATAGGTCTTGGTGTCGTCGGTGCCGGTGTTGCCATCGGTTCCGTCGGTCGTGTCGTTCTCGGCGCGGGCGCAACCGGCCAGGGCCAAAGCGGCCGCTGCGCCGAGTGCGGCCACGCGGGTCCATCGGGTGAATGCCACGGTGAGCTCCCTTGCTCGTTCGGTGAGAGTGGAGCAAGCAGACCAAGCCACGGTCACAACCGAATCGCGATTCCCACTGACCGGGAAAGCCTTATGCTGTGTGGCCGCACCCCGCGCCGGGGGCCCGGGTTCAGGCCACCGGCGGGCGCAACAGGAACGACAGCACCGCGGCCTCCCAGCGCTCCTTCTGCTCGATCATCGCCCAGTGCCCGCACTTGGGAATCACGTGCAGCTCGGCGTTGGGGATCATCCGCATCGGGAAGGTGGCCATGTCCACCGG